>JBCBWB010000006.1:0-23095 GCA_039817275.1 Cyanobacteria bacterium J06648_1
CCAACGGCGATCGCCTGGGTAAAATGGTGCGTAATGCCGAAAAACAAAAAATTCCTGTTATGTCCGTCTGCCTCGCCGCTGGAGCAACTCCCAGTAGCTTTCGCCCAAAATATATTCCTGAACCAGG
The DNA here is from genome assembly GCA_039817275.1 of Cyanobacteria bacterium J06648_1. GTDB lineage: Bacteria > Cyanobacteriota > Cyanobacteriia > Cyanobacteriales > Xenococcaceae > Waterburya. The sequence continues at coordinate 128 of JBCBWB010000006.1, forward strand.
AAAAGAGATCGCCTGCCGTCGATGCGAGTCTTTAATAGCGCCTCAAACCGCGGTATCTGATGATGTCTCAAGCGATAGAGAATCCCCGCTTCTCGCTCAAACAGATCTTCTGCCTGACGCAAATCATCATCACGATCTATCTGCGGCGCAAATTCTTTTAGCACGCATAGCTCTCGATAACGCTGGGTATCTTCTGCCAAGTATGCCCGACCAAAACCCCCACGCCCAATCTGCTTCACAATGCGATAGCGATTGTTTAGAATAACTCCATCTCGTAGGGCAGAAGTAGCAGATCTAGACATCAGTATGTTTTACATCTCGATAAAACAAACGCTATTTTAACAGTCAGTGCTTAACAGTCAACAGTCAACAGTCAACAGTCAACATTTAACATCTGACTTTCAGTATTGGAGATTTTTGATGTCCAGCCATACATTTAAAGCGCAGAAAACTTAAAAATGAAGCAAAAATGTAGAAAACTGCCTTAGCTCTAGCCCTGTTTACGTAAGCTACGAGTCTGTTCGAGAATATCTTCAATATCTTCTTGTGACAGACGTTCGACGTAGTTGATTTTAATTTCTTCTAATAAGTCAATTAGCAATAGTTCAATTCTGTTCATGCTGTGCTGTGCTTTTAGCTCGTTAGAAACTATCTTACCTGTGTTGCCAATCAAACTCTCCAAGAGCTGGTCAAACTTCTCATCTTCGACAAGCAAAGCCTGAAGAGTACTGCTAAAGGCACTGTAACTTTGCGAAACTAACTGCTGGCTGAGGGATGAAATAGTGCGATCGCCCCCAGGCAACATTTTTATGCCGCGATAGGCGGGACTTTGCCGAATCGCCTTATCTACGCTGTATTGCAAAAGACTTTCCGCCTCTGGTTGAATTGCTGGCAAAACTCGGTCTGCCACAACTTTAGCAAAAATTCTGACTAGCTCCACAACCTCGTTGGTGTCGTTGATATCGACGTAGGGATTGGTGGTCTGTTGTTCTAGTAGCCTGCCAATATCACCATTTCTCACCGAAGCCTGGATCTGGTTAATTAGACGGATAATGACCACCTCAGTCACGTCTTCCGCAATTCCCGCTACCAAACCCTGACTGATCTGCCTCTGAATCGCCGTCAGGTCGATCAACTGTGCCTGACTCAGGCGAGCCGTAACGGGAATAATTCTGAGCCAACGCCACACAGGAAGCAAAAAGAAAATATCATACCAGCGCCACAGCATCGCATCTAGCCAGCTTATACCTACTCGACGGCGACTGATAAACCAGCTTCGTCCCAAAAATTCTAGAGCGAACAGCGCCCCAAAGGGAAAATCAATTAGACCAAAATAATCAACATAGCCGCCATTTTCCCCGATCTCACGATAATAATTGGTCTTGAATAAGGGCTTTATTTCTGACTCAAAGAAGGCAATTTCTTCAGCCACCTTGTCCGTAAAATAATCGGCAGTCCAGTAGCGCCAAAATGCTGTCTTCGCCGAATTATCTCGATTCGGAATATGCGATCGCATTTTGTTCTTGATTCGCTCCAGATTACCTGTCTTACCTGCTTCAGCAAAGGGATTGGTTTGAATGATCTCAATACTGCGGCGACGGATATCTCCAAATAAAGCATTAGCGTTGGGAGAAGCAACTCCATTGAGAGCCAACTCCTGCTCTAACTCTTCGATCTTGGCTAAATATTCTTCTGTATTGCGGTTGGGAACGATGCCTTTGACAACATCATACTGAGTGATAAACTCGGAAGCGCCCTCAGGGATTAAATCGAACTCGATTCCCTTGAGCTGGACATAGGCAGTATTAATGCCGCCCACCGTAACTTGACCCGATAGCCAAAAGTCCCGCAGAGGAACATAGCTCAAATCGAAAGCCACGATCGCCAAATTGACCACAGCAATCAACGCCATCAATTTCTCAAACCAAAGGTTTGGTCGATATCTTCTCACCCTTCGAGGAGTTCGCTTAACAATAGTCACTGGTGAATGATTACTGGTTACTGATGCCTACTTTATAACTATGATTGATTAATCAATGTTAAATGCTCAATGCTCAATGCTCAATGTTCAAAACGCCCCTTAAAAATATATCAGAAATACCTTCTGCCATTTCCTGCATTGCTTGGGGTGAAGCATCAGGATTCATAATCGTGTCTTCGGAGAAACCAGCGATCGCAAATATGCCCAGAAAGACTCTGGCGACTATCTTGGGGTTCATGGGTCGATAAATTCCTTTTTCCATGGCTGTCTCAAAAAAAGCCTCCGCCACATCAGTCATTTTGCTAATTACTTCTGACTGAATACTCTCTCTCAACTCTGGGTGGTACTGAGCCTCAATAAAACAAACCTGCATTAAGTTTTTGTTCTGCTGCATGTTGAGCATTCGCCGCCGCATAACCTGAGATACTGCTTTGTAGCTGCCCATTTCACTCAGCTCGGTCAAAAGATCGGTCAGAATATCTACCCAGCCTGCGGTTGCCACCTCAACCAGGATCGCTTTCTTATTGCTAAAATGACGGAATAAAGTTCCTTCTGCTACTCCTGCCGACTTCGCTAAGTCCTTGGTGGTTGTACCTTCATAGCCACGTTTAGCAAATAATTGCAGTGCCGCTTTGAGAATTTTGGTGCGCGTATCTGCTTCTGTTTGAGGAGTCTGACGCATCTCTCTCCAGACTTGCTGAGAAAAAACTTGCATAGGCTTTCGATACTTTGTAATTGCAAAAAATGAATAAAAGAGAGAATGAATAGCGGCGCAGCAGAGGCTACAGACAAATCACCATATAATCTGGAGAATCAATTGAGATTTAATTCTCCAGAACTCCACCATAAAGGTTTATGGCAAACCCTCATCTCTTATGGCTCAATTCTTTACAGATTGTTATCTATATTTATGGCTAAATTAGCATCCTGGCTCCACAATCCAGGACGAATTCTGAGTAAAATATAACCGCACTACTTCAACAACGCTGTTTACGCAAATTTATCAATTGGGGAGACTGAATGAAATCAGGAAGAGCTAATCGCTTAGGGGTCACAAAATCGCCTTGGCAAACTTTGATCGCGATCGCAATTTTGTGCTGGAGCTGTTCTGGAATGTCTGTGTTGGCAGATACTCAAATCAAGCCACAGCAGTCAATCGAGCCTTATATTCAGCGGGTGATGGCACAGATTACTGAGTTTACCCTTGATAATGGTTTACAGTTTATTGTTCTCGAAAACCATGAAGCGCCAGTGATTTCTTTTGTCACCTATGCCAACGTTGGCGGTGTCGATGAACCCGATGGTCAAACTGGAGTAGCTCACTTTTTAGAACACCTGGCTTTTAAAGGTACAAAGCAAATTGGCACAACTAACTATGCCGCTGAAGCTAAGTCATTAGAACAGCTTGATCGACTTTTTGCCGAGATCATACAGGCTCAAAATTCGGGAGACGAAGCGAAATTAGCCCAGCTGAGAGAACAGTTTGCCGCGGCTCAGGCACAGGCTAGCAAGTATATCGAACAAAATAAATATGGTGAGATTGTCGATACGGCAGGGGGAGTGGGTCTAAATGCAGCAACTTCCGCTGACTATACTAGTTACTTCTATAGCTTTCCTGCCAACAAGCTCGAACTCTGGATGTCTTTGGAATCCGAGCGATTTCTCGAACCCGTATTCCGCGAGTTTTATAAAGAAAAGCAGGTAATCTTAGAAGAGAGAAGGATGCGGACTGAAAATTCTCCCATTGGTAAAATGATCGAAGAATTTTTGGATACTGCCTATGATGTTCATCCTTATAAGCGACCCGTAATTGGCTATAACGATGATATCAACGGTCTTACCAGAGAAAATGTTCAGCAGTTTTTCCAGGCTTACTATCCACCTAGTAATTTAACTATTGCGATCGCTGGAGACGTAGATCCTAAAACGGTGCAGCAGTTAGCCCAGACTTATTTTGGACGTTTTGCAGCTCAACCCCAACCTCCCGCAGTAGCTAAAGTAGAGCCACCCCAATCAGAAACTAAAGAGGTCACGGTTAATTTCCCTTCTCAACCCTGGTACCTCGAAGGCTATCATATTCCCGCCTTGAGCGATCCTGACTATGCTGTATATGAAGTTATCTCTCAGCTACTCAGCAGTGGACGTACTTCGCGCCTTTATAAATCTTTGGTAGAAGAACAGCAGCTAGCTCTTTCTGCTCAGGGTTTTAGCGGCTTTCCTGGCAACAAGTATCCGAGCCTGATGCTAGTCTATGCCTTAACTTCTCCTGGCACTAGCGTCGAAGCATTGGGAACTGCCTTAAGAGCCGAAATTGCCCGACTCAAAACCGAACCTGTCGCCAGAGAAGAAGTTGAGCGGATCAAAACCCAAATCAAAGCAGGACTACTACGCACCCTCGATTCCAATATGGGTATGGCACGTCAGTTAGCCGAGTACGAGGCAAAGACAGGTAGCTGGCGCAATATATTTGAGGAGTTGCAAAAACTTGAGACAATTACCGCTCAAGATATCCAGCGGGTAGCCCAAAAAACTTTTACCGCAGAAAATCGCACCGTGGGGCGTTTACTTCCCTCAAGCTAAGATTGACTTATTCTTCAAGTTGAAAATGGCGATCGCCCAAAATATGATTATTTAAAGTTGGTCATTTAAGGGGGTATGAGCCTATAATCAAAAATCAATATAGAAAGCTTTAAGGCGGTCTATAGACCTTTTGTGTTAGAATTTCTGAGTAATTTTTCATAACGCATCAATAACCAACGCTCTAAGGCTTTTTCGGAGAAACTACATGACTACCACTTACGATGCAGATCAGATTCAGGTATTAGAGGGTCTGGAGGCAGTACGCAAACGCCCAGGGATGTATATTGGTTCGACAGGGCCGAAAGGACTGCATCACTTAGTATATGAGGTGGTGGATAACTCAATCGATGAGGCTTTAGCGGGTTTTTGCACCCATATCGAAATTGAAATTAATCCTGACGGTTCGATATCTGTTACCGATGATGGCAGAGGTATTCCCACAGGCATTCATTCTAAAACAGGCAAATCTGCTTTAGAGACAGTAATGACGGTGCTGCACGCTGGCGGCAAATTTGGTGGTGCGGGAAGCGGTTATAAAGTTTCGGGTGGTCTACATGGGGTTGGGGTATCTGTAGTTAATGCTCTTTCCAAGCTGGTGGAGGTAACGGTCTGGCGCGACCAAAAAGTTCATCGTCAGCGCTACGAAAAAGGGAAACCTCAAGGTACATTAGAGACAACACCGAATCAGGAACAGCCCAAGCGCACGGGAACCTCAGTTCACTTTGTCCCCGATGAAACTATCTTTACCGAAACCACTGTCTTTGAATACGAAATTCTCTCCAAGCGTTTAAAAGAACTGGCTTATCTCAATGCGGGGATTAAGATTACTTTTTCTGACCATCGGGAGGCAGAAGTCCGCCAAGATGTATTCTGCTACGAGGGTGGCATCAAAGAATATGTCGAATACATGAATCGGGAAAAGGATGCTCTCCATCAAGACATTATCTACGTTAATAAAGAGAAGAATGGTGTAACTGTAGAAGTTGCTCTCCAGTGGTGTATTGATGCCTACAGCGACAACCTGTTAGGTTTTGCCAACAACATTCGTACCATTGACGGTGGGACACACCTAGAAGGACTAAAGACCGTCCTGACTCGGACGATGAATTCCTTTGCCCGCAAGCGCAACAAGCTCAAAGATAATGATTCCAATCTGGGGGGCGAAAACATCCGTGAGGGTCTAACAGGGGTCGTTTCGGTTAAGGTTCCCGAACCTGAATTTGAGGGGCAAACAAAAACCAAGCTGGGTAATACAGAAGTTAGAGGGATTGTTGATTCTCTAGTAGGAGAAGTTCTCAACGAATATTTGGAATTTAATCTCAGCGTGGGAGATACCATTATTGAGAAAGCGGTACAGTCTTTTAAGGCTGCCGAAGCCGCCCGTCATGCGCGAGAGTTGGTTCGTCGCAAATCAGTCTTAGAATCTTCTCCTCTACCTGGGAAGCTGGCAGACTGTAGTTCTCGTGATCCTGAAGAGTCTGAGATTTTTCTGGTAGAGGGTGATTCTGCGGGAGGAAGTGCTAAACAGGGACGAGACAGAAGATTCCAGGCAATCTTGCCCCTTAGAGGTAAGATTATTAACATCGAAAAGACTGACGACACCAAGATCTACAAGAACAATGAAATTCAGTCGATGATCACCGCCCTAGGCTTGGGCATCAAAGGAGATGAATTTGATCCCTCCCAGTTGCGCTATCACAGAATTGTGATTATGACGGATGCTGACGTTGATGGGGCGCACATTCGGACTCTGATTCTAACCTTCTTCTTCCGCTATCAAAGAGCTTTGGTTGATCAGGGCTATGTTTATATCGCCTGTCCTCCTTTATATAAACTAGAGCGAGGACGCAATCATCAATACTGCTATAGCGATCGCGAATTACAAGAAAGAATCGCTGAATTTCCTGCTAACGCTAACTACAACATTCAGAGATTTAAAGGATTGGGTGAGATGATGCCCCAGCAGCTTTGGGATACCACTATGAACCCCGAAACTAGGGCGATGAAGCGCGTAGAGATAGACGATGCCGCCGAAGCTGATCGCATTTTCACTGTCCTAATGGGCGATCGCGTTGCCCCGAGACGGGAGTTTATCGAAGCTAATGCACCTAAGTTGAATCTAGACGATTTGGACATTTAGCGTCTATTCGTCTACTCCTGGGCAGAAATTTGGGAGTACGGTTAATCTTAATTACTGAGGATTATCCGTATTTTTGGCTCATGATAGCAAAATTTAAAAAAAAATTGAAAAGGCGATCGCCTATATGACTAAACAGTATAGGGAGATCGCCATTGGCCTACAAAAGCCAGTATATTGATATTTGATTGAGCAGGAAGTTAATCCGCTAGCGTCTGTCTAGCATTGTCGAGATCTAAACGGTTGTCATCTCGTGCTTCGAGCTTACTTTTCAAGCCCAGTTCTTCATTATCAGGTATTTCTAAACCAGCTTTTTTGCCCAATTTATCGACATCGTTCATTTCTAAACCAGCTTCGCGGTTGATCTGATCGGCATCGCTTGTTTCTGTCAAAGGCTGTGTTTGAGCAAACTTTTCTGCGCCTGTATTCATAGTAATTTTTTCTTTAACTTAATTTGAATGGATTGCTAGACGTACTCGTAGATACATCCCACAATCAAATATTTTTGTTGAGAGCAGTAATTAACTCTGGGTTAATCCCTGTAGCTGGGCATCTACCGCTCGAACATAAGAATCATCTTCTAATGCCATAGGAGACAGCTCGCCCGATTCGATAGCGGCACCAATCAAATCCTCGGCCGTTAATTCGCCAGTTTCATAGTTGCTGATTAAAACTGCATAGCTATTTACACCCTGCTCTTCAAACTCACCTCTATAGGCAGAGCTTACTAGGTTAAAAGCTTCTGTACGACGCACATCATAGGGGTTGTCAAGATCGCTCGACGCAGCTTCTTCTAAAGTTTCTTCGGCACGGGTAGTTGGTGCCACCACACCGTCTTCAGATTCCATATCTGCTTCGGTTTCAAACCCAGCAGGAGCGGATTCGGTTTCGGTTAGATCTTCGTACTTTTCGATTCTAGTATCGTTGGGTTCTGCTACTTGGGCGATCGCCTGGGGCATAATGCCAACAGATGAAAGCAATAATATCAATGTGCTGATGATGAGACTGTTGTTCAAGATAATATTCTCCTTGCTTGAATTGACTTTAATAAACGGATAAAAAATAAAATTATGCGGCTCTACCTTCTGTCGCTCCCTGCACTGCTTTCCAGCCAGCTAGTCCACCCTGGATTTCCGAAATGCTGGCAAAACCATCGCCGCGCAACTTGCTAGCAGCCGCTTCTGTTTGCTCTGAGCTATCGCCGTAGACATAAATCTCACGCTCTTGAGACAAGCCGCTGACATCATCCATCAGCATTGCACCAGTAATTCTTTCCTGCAGATAAGATTCGCGATCGCGAGCATCAATGATAGTTAAACTAGGCTCCCCCCACTGTAGGCGTTCCTTCAATGCTTGAGCGCTGGATTTAGGAGTAGCCTCGGGAGGGGTAGGAATTACTTCGCTTAATTTTTCTTTTGCTTCGGAAATTACTTTAGCTTCTGCTTTTTGGTCAGACATAAATGAAATACTTTATTTTAATTAGTTATTACAAATTATTAAGACAAATCTTTAGAATTAATTACTCCCTCTTAAGTAGTATTTATACATATTTGCTCCTCATCAAAGATATTTCCTTTGTCTAATAGATTTAGACGCCGATCTATTTAACCTGTAATTATTGCCGACCTAAATTTACAATTAATCAAGCAAGAAATATGACTACTAAAGAATTTCGCCCCACCCCCGACCAAATACCCCCTCAGCAGCTAGAGTATCCAGCTTCCCAAAGAGATGTCTCCCCTGCACCCGATAGCGATCTGTCCAATTACAGTCCAGCCAACAAGCTGACAGGAAAAGTGGCATTTATCACGGGAGGAGATTCAGGTATTGGGCGAGCGGTGGCGATCGCCTATGCCATGGAAGGTGCTGAAGTTGCTATTTTCTACCACAGTAATGATGTAGATGCCGAGGACACTAAGAAAATGGTCAAGGAGATTGGTGGCAAAGACTGTTTAATCATCAAGGGTGACGTGCGCAAATATGAAGACTGCGAGCAGGCGATCGCTCAGGTCGTAGAGCGTTTTGGCAAGCTAAACATTCTCGTAAACAATGCCGCATATCAGATGGTGCAAAAGAAATTTGAAGATATTTCTTTGGAGCAATTTAGACGAACAATGGAAACTAATGTTTTTGGCTATTTTTATATGGTCAAAGCAGCAATATCTCACCTAGAAAAGGGAGATATCATTATCAATACGGGTAGTGTGGTCGGTAAAATGGGCAAGGGTATGCTGGTAGATTACTCCACTTCCAAAGGTGCAGTACATACTTTTACCAAGTCTCTGGCTTTAAATCTGGGCGAGCGTGGTATCCGCGTCAACTCCGTCGTGCCAGGTCCAGTTTGGACTCCTAATATTCCGGCAACCATGCCTGTTGAGAAAGTAGGAAAATATGACGCTGACGGCATCATCAAACGTACAGCCCAACCTGAAGAACTAGCGCCAGCTTTCGTATTTCTCGCTTCGAGCGACAGTAGCTTCGTCACAGGCGCGCTCTATGATGTGACTGGTGGACAGCTATCGGCTTAATATTAATACGTCTGATGTGAATTAAATAAAAGACTTAATCCTCTTTTCTGTCGTACAAAATTTATCTTCAAATACAAAGATCCATATTGGGGGAACTTTCCCCCAAACCCCCTGATGGGGAAGTCGTTACGTCCCCATATGCGAAGCGGTACCCTAAAGGGTATTCCTCCGTAAAAGAGTTATACTTTTCGGCTTGATGGGATTTGACGTTTGAAACTAATTTTTAAAATATTCAAGAAAATCGAATCTATCAAAGTTTGACAACATAGATCTCTAATATCCTTGCACCTTATAATGGCTATGGATATTAGAGATCTATAACGAGGCTTCAATTTTTAAAACTGATGAATTTGGCTTTCTTTTCTTTCGCCAAAGTTGTTAGCTTTTTTCTCTATTTACTGTTATTGTTTTCTATTTTATTTAATTGATTTGAACTCAAAAAGATTGCAAAAGTTGTTGTCTACAGCATGCTTTGTCTTGCTCAACTATACTTGATTAAAGTTGTGCGGAGATATAAACCAAAACTCTACGCATATCCAATTAAAAGCTATTTTAAATGTTTATTCGGGTAGTTAACGTTTGAAATACTCTAACTATTGATGTATTCAAAATCCATACCTAAGACAGAAGCGGCACCAGAATATCTGCTTTATATTCGTAACGTAAAGTCAACTAAGGGCAAATAATGAAAAAAATAATTAACTCAATTAAATCTCTTAATATTAAGCAGGTATTAACCGTATTTTTAGCAGGATTTCTATTAATTGTTAGTACCGCCTGTAGCCAAAATACTGTTGCTCAAGCAGAGACGGCAGCCGAGACAGCTATGTCTGATACATACGACGATTACGATGCGAATCAAAAGTTTAAAGGCGGCATGAATGGCTACAATGATGATCGCCGCTATGATGCAGAAACAGCGGCAAAAGCTCAGGAATTGATTGATACGGCAGAAAGCCGCCAAAAAGATAATTTAGGCGATTACGCTGAGAGTATCACCGACCGCGCAGGAGCTAGAATAGACGAAGCAAAAAGAGAGATTCCTCGCGCTCTACAGTCCAATAAAGAGGAAGCAGTCGATTATGTTCAGAATAAGTCTGATAAGCTACAGCGCAACTTGAGTAAAGTTCCTGGTGGTGCCAAAGATGTATTTGAAGGAGCAGTTGATACGGCTCAAGATGCTTTGCAAGACGCTAGCAAGGCGACAAAAAGCACTGCCAAAGAAATTAAGGGTAATTTTGAAGATCTAGATTTGACCTAAAGGGAATAATCGGGACGCGATTGATCGCGTCTTTCTGTTGGGAATATAATCTGTTGAGGCAAAATATTTTTAGGTAGAAATGGGACAGAAACAAATAAGAGAAGGTTCTCCCGTATCCTGGGATTGGGGTAAAGGTACGGCAGAAGGAAAAGTGCAGGAAATCCACCGCGAGGACATAACTAAGACTATTAAAGGTAGTGATGTTACTCGCAAGGGAACTCAAGACAATCCTGCCTATTTGATCGAGCAGGAGGATGGCACCGAGGTCCTCAAGCTCAGAAGCGAATTAAACGAAGGGTAGGTTAATCAGTCAACAGTCAATAGTCAATAGAAGCTAAGAACTAAGAACTAAGAACTGAGAAATAAAAACTAAGTTGTCCTCTCCTTCGGTTTTTATTTCTCTCTTGTTTGCTTCGATCTATTACTATCTGTCCGATGTTAACTGCTTTACTCAGCTCAAATTTTGCTGTTTGGGGCAGAATTTACTCAAGTATATGCGTGCAAACGAGGCGAAGAAATTCGCCCTAATTGTCATGCAAAATCGACTGAATCTTTTAGTTAAATGACGCTGTTTTTTGCCTGGCTATTTATCCATTCAGGTGTATCTATCTAAAGTGGTACATAGTTCGCTCAAAGTTCTCTCTTACAGTAGATGTGCGATCATCTGCTTAATTGGTCTAATAATAGTGTAGTTACGCAACTGAAATTTTAATGCCTACCCTCAATATCGGATTATCAGAAGAGCAGCGCCACGGCGTCATTGAATTGTTAAACAGAGATTTAGCAGATCAATATTTACTGATTATCAAAACCAAAAAGTATCACTGGGACGTAATCGGTCCTCAATTTAGAACTCTACATACCCTTTGGGAAGAGCAATATAACGCTATCACTCTCAACATTGACGCAACAGCCGAAAGAATTCGCGCTTTGGGCGGATATCCTTTAGGAACAGCAGCGGGGTTTGTCCAACATAGTTCAATCAAAGAGCATCCCAACGATCTCCCTAACGCTAACGAAATGGTAAATCGTTTAGTACAAGATCACGAGCAAGTTATTCGCAACCTCAGAGAAGACATTGATAGCTGTGGTGAAAAATTCCACGACGAAGGTACAGCAGATTTCCTGACTGGACTGATGGAACAGCATGAAGAGATGGCTTGGATGCTGCGTTCTTTCCTAGAGGGAGAAAATCTCACAGGCTCGGGCAATCGCGTTGGTGATGAAACAAAGCCAGCAGTTAATGCCTAAATTTTTGGGGAAGAAGAGAAAACCTTCAGTTAGCTTTCTTCTCCTCTTTTTTTTGAGAAATTTTAAGTGAGATCTATTTTTTAGCAGTTAAATAATTTAATAGCAGTATGGCAGAAGAATATAAGGCAGAACGGACAATTTCCGCAGTATTAAAAGAAGAGCAGCAGGTGGATAGCGTAGTTCGCCGTTTAATCGATCGCGGTGTCTCCCAGGATCATATTTCCTTAATGGGTCAAAACTTTGAATCCAAAACTCGCATTGCTGGCTTTATTTCCAAAAAGGATGTAATTTTCGGTGGCTTGCGTACGGGAGCAGTCTTTGGCTCTTTATTTGGTTCTTTGCTTAGTCTCTTCACTGGCATGGGAGTTTTGTTTATTCCTTTTCTCGGCTCCGTGGTTGCCGCAGGGCCCATAACTTCCGTACTTTTAGGAGCCGCTTCTGGAGCGATCGCCGGTAGTGCTGGTGCGGGTCTAGCCTCGGCTTTGGCAACCTTGGGCATGCCCAAAGAAAAAGCAGCGATCTACGAAACTCGTGTTAAGGCGGGGGAATTTTTATTAATGGTGGAAGTTCCTGCTGCTCGTTCGGGCGAATATCAGCTATTGATTGAAAGTGCTGGTGGCGAAGAGATTCATGTCAACGAATCTACCCTACCTCGTCCTTGTCTGGGCAAATGCGGCAGTGCCGAAGATTTATCTCCAGAAGTTCGCTCTCACCTATCGACAGATGCGCAACAAGATTTCATTGCCACCTACAATTCAGTTTTGGATGAAACTGACGATGAAACTAAAGCCGAACATCGAGCCTGGGCAGCTATCAAAGACAAGTATGATGAGGATGATAATGGTGTTTGGTCAAAAGAAAAGATGAATGCTTAAGCTCTTTCCTCTTAAAATTTAGCAGAGCGCTCTGGTTGGCAAACTAATTTGTTTTTAGTTAGCCAGCTATTTTTTTGATATTTGTTAGAGTCTTGGATGCAAACTTACCAAGCTTCAGGTTTTTGGCTGGCGCTGTAGAATTGCTGTCAGTAAGCCCAAAGCAAAAACGCCTAAAAGTGCCAACCCTAGCAGTAGTTTTCCCGACTCTAATAAACCCGCGCCTAATGCTACGATCGGTGGATTAGAAATGGCAATACTAATTACTAATGCTGGAGCAAATTTGTGCCAAGATGTCTTGGTCAAGCCGACTCCATAGGAGACAAAATCAAATAGTCCCGTCATCAAAAAAGCAGTCATTAACCAAAAATTATGCTCTAAATTTTTTTGGCTGAAGCGATCTAAACGATCAATAGCGCGATCGCCCACTAGCTTTGTGACCAAACTTCGACCATATCTGCGAGACAAACCAAAACTCAAGCTACAAGAGACTAAATCTGCCAAACAAATGGTGATTAGTCCTGGTATGAAGCCAAATAACCCACCCGCTAAGACTGAGTAAGCAGTACCAGGAAACGCAGGAATAATGACGCTTGTCAGACGTAATCCGCCCACTACCAAAAAACCCCAGGCACCAAACCGTTCGACATTGGAGCGAATCTGTTCAATTCCTAAGCGATGAATAAACCAGATCGATAAAACAACCAATACGACGATTAAGCTAAATTTACTAATTTTGACTAATCGGGTTTTCATGGTCTAAAAAGCTTTGATTTGGTGGGTAATATCTTTCTCTGACTAAAATCCAGCCTGTCTGTTGCTGTAGGTAAGCATGAGTACTCAATCCCTTGGCTTTGGCTTTGGTAGCGACTGTTTTATAGTCCCAGCCACAATATTCGCATAGTTCTCTCTGACTAAAGCCTGCTGCCCTTGCTGTCATTAATTTCCTAGAAGATCAAAAATTATGCCTATCATTAGAAATTATCTCATTATTGACAACTATTAGCAATTATTTGGCGCGGTTGATCCTGATGATTTACCTCGTCCAGTTTTTAGTACTGCTGAACCAGACACGATTGAGTTTAATGGTAATAATCATGTTAAATTTAGCTTACTACAGGCTTTTTAAGCTTAAATAATTACATACTCAATTTCCTGCTGCCGATCTCGCGATTGACTATGACCCAATCTATACTCTGCCATTTGCTGATTGGTTTGCCTGCTAGCGGAAAATCAACCTTTGCCCAGCAGCTCAGTCAGCAAATTCCCAATTCTGTAGTTGTCTCCACCGACACGATGCGAGCCAGACTATATGGTGACGAAATGGTTCAAGGAGACTGGAATCGGATTGAAAATCTGGTTATTGAACACGTCAGATTAGCTATAAGCTACGAGCAAATTGTCATTTATGATGCGACCAATGTACAGTTAGCCTGGAGAAACTCTTTTTTAGATAAGGTTAGCGATCTCAATTCAGAGTGGATTGCTTGGTGGCTCAAAACTCCTGTAAACGTGTGCAAAAATCTGAATAAGTATCGATCGCGCCAAGTTCCAAATCAGGTGATCAACGATTACTATCAATACCTTGAGGAATCGCCACCAAAGGTTGAGGAAGGATTTGTGGCGGTCAAAGAAGTAGAACTTTATCAAACATAGCTAACCATAAACTAGATTTAGCTCTAGGGGCTATGGTTTAGTTACGGGAGTAAACTGGCTATTTTTCTGCTCAATCTTCTGGGTGAGTTTACCCGAATCTCTTTAACTACCTGTGCTTGATAGTGCGGCTGTACCTCCGTAAGGCGATCGCCTGGGGAATACCCGAAGGAATTGGCTTCGCGATCGCGCCAAAGACAGATTGATCCGGTAAAGACTAGAGAGAGTAGCAGTAAGCTAGCCACATTGGGTTGGGAATGCTTAGTTGTATGATTCATCGTTGCTCCACCTCAGATAATTGCCGCATGTAGGTAACGCCACGATATCTGCGTACACATAGCTGAGATTGAGTCACAGTAATCGGAAGACGGAGAGTGTAACTTCTACCCCGAAAAGTAGCCTGTTGTTCCGAAGGTAATGTAGCAACGTGTTGCTGTAAGGGTTCGTAAGACTGCCCTAAAAATTGTAATTTCACGATATCTTCTCCTAATACTCTATAAGTTTCTATTGCTCAGAATTAGCTGGGTATGCAAAAAGCAGTTACTCCGCAGATAAAGCGTTTGATCTGTCTGGAGGTTTAATAAATCACACCACGATATTTACGAACATTTGCTGGCATTGTGGACTTAGGCATAATGATTGAACGACGAAGCTGATAATTTTTACCGCGAAAAGTAGCCTGTCGTTGTAAAGGCAATGTGGTTACATATGCTGGTGTAGGTTCGTAAACTTGTCCTAAGAATTGCAGTTTCATGTTTGATTTCCTCTTAATTAGTAATTGATTGATTTATATTGCAGGGAAAGATTAGAAATTAGAAAATGGAATGTTGAATGTTAGAGCTTTCTAGCTGGTTCTAGCTTGCAAAACTGACAGTTATTAACTATCAAAAGACCTATCTGGTCTATTAATTAAAAACCTAGATTTGACTAGGCTTATATAAATGCTCTTTAACCAAACCCGAATAAAATTTAGCCACTAGGGGATTTTCGGGAGTCCAGTCAACATTGACCTGATTAAATTTACTGTTGAGCATCATGATGCTACCAAAGCGATCGCTTAGTTTAGTGAAGCGATAATTACCCCAGGCAAAGACAATTGAATCTTCACTTTGAAAAGCAATTTGCCAAACTTTGGGACTAGTTTCTAAAATTTCAACTACTTCTTTGATTTTCATTTTGTACCTCCTCGATTGATAAAATTGGTAGAGATTAAACTTGTTGCTCTCTATCAATTGGTATTTCTGCGGCGGCGGAGGATATGCAAAATTCGGCGTTACCGACTAAACGATCCAGAAAACACAAAGGCGCTTAGTTTCTGAGAATCTAAGTTAAGGGTTCATTTTTTTCTTTTACCCTGTTCCTTCAACCAAAACACGACCCGACTGTTTACTTTACTTGCCATGGCACTGACGATATTTCTTACCGCTGCGACACCAGCAGGGAGCTTTGGCTTGGGGTATTGTCCCAGGTAGAATGTCACCATCGACATAGAACCACTTCCCATCTAATTTACCAAAACGCGATCGCTCGTGGAGCTGTGCAGGTTCCGTTACTTGGTAAACCGCCTCAAATTCTACTTTTCCTAGCCTGTCATTTTTCTGACCTTTGTGCGTTGCGATTACCGTTAAACCAAGCCATTGAGTATTACTGATGCTTTTGCTCAACTCTATCTGGTCATTAGCTTTGCGGCGGTCGGGATGAAGAGTGGCAACCAAATAGTCTATCTTGCCCTGGGTAAAAGCAGTGTAGCGCGATCGCATTAATTTCTCGGCCGTCTCTGGCGTTTTCTGACCCGAGAGATATACACCGCAACAGTATTTATATGGTTTTTTGCTTTGACAGGGACAGAGTTCTTGAGGCATTAGCGATCAATCTTCAATTAATAAAATCAATTCATGTTAGCTAGCAAACAGCCTGCTGTTTAATCTACTATGGCGCATCTGGGCGAGATCAATGGTAGGGGTACAAGACCACATTGCTGCTAGATTCATTGTTGACGCCGTCTGATAGGCAGTTTCCATCTCCGCCGAGAGATCCAGTAAGATCTGTTGTGCCTGGAGATGACCCAAACTGCCCAAACGAATAGCTGCACCTAATACTCCCGTGACAAAGCCGTGGAGAAAAGCTAGGGCAGTATCGGTTTGATTTAAATCGGCTATGCTACCAACTACGCCAAAAACTACAGGGTGTAGACAGTCAAACTGATTTACGGCACGCTGCTGCTCTAGAACCTCCAAAAGCGGATGCTTCCAAGTAGATTGAGCCACCATCAACAAAGCTCTTCCACTCTGAAGTTGGGTCTTGCGGATAGTCTCAATCGGCGTTAGTGCCTGTAGCTGGGCTGCGATCGCGGTGATTCTGACTACATTACTATTGACGCTAGCCTGATGAGCCTGAACTAGGGCAACAAGATCGCAGGTGGCAGTTTTATACCGTAAGAGTATTTTTAAAAAATCAGTAATATCTTCAGGCTGCTGTATTTTACCCTGCTGAATCAGAGATTCTAAGCCATGGGAAAGAGTATATGAACCAGAGGGAAAAAACGAGTCGGCCAGCTGAATTAGAGTCAGCTTTTGTTTAATATTTGATGGTTGATTTGTCACTTTGCTATTTTTGTTTCCAAGTGCCGTGAAAGCTAGGGGGAATCACCGCGGGTAGAGCCAAACGACAGATAGAACCCGCCTCTAGTTTATCGCTCGCGTAAATTCTGACTTCGCTACTATCGGTGTTGCCATCGTAGACTACGGTTAAGACCCAACCCTGTTTGGGGTTATCTTTGCTGGGAACTAAGACTGGTTCACTGGGATAACAATTATCACCTAGATCGGCGATCGCCATTTTACCAGTTTGGCGATCATAGCGAGCGATCGCATTAAATAATTCCTCGCCGTGAGCTACCCCTGGACGATGGACATTGAGATAGGTATAGCGCCACTCCCGTCCGACCTGATCGGGAAAGACCAGAGGAAATTCGCTAGAGGCATCCAATAGCTGTTGGTTGCTAATTACCTGGGCTGTCTGCGGATTAATTGTCAGCGACCAGAGTGTTCCTGGGGCTTTGGTTACCGTCGCTCCCGTCGCCACTTCCTGAAGATATTGGTTAGTAGCAAAATCGGTGTAACGAACAAATTCCGTGACGATATTACCGTCGCGATCAACATAGCCATTGGCAAAGTGCCACTGAAACCAGGGATCGGTCTTACCTCGACTGACCAAAGCTAGACTATCCCGCTCAAAGAGCAAAATTTCTGTACCCAGCTCTGGTTTCCACGCCAAAGCCTCGCTATAGCTTTTTTGTCCCAAGGCGATGGGCGCAATATTAGCTCGCACTGGAGCAACTAGAAAGACTAAATAGTCTCCTGCAAAACAAAAATCGTGAATTAGAGGCAATCCTGATAAGGCGATCGAGTTCTGCTGTACCAATTTGCCCGTCGGCTCACAGCGATAGAGATTTAGTGTGCCGTTTGCTCCCCCACCAATTCCATAGTTAAAAATATTGCCCGTAACAGGATCAATTTTAGGATGGGCGGAAAAAGGTTGCTTGTCGGTTAATGCCGCTAGTCCGTCGATGCCAATGGTGGTCAAGTCATGCAGATCCAGAGCATGGGGCTTACCTCCTTCCCAAAGAGCCAGCAAACGGTCATTTAAAGCCAGAACCGAAGTATTCGCCGCATTCTTGAGCGGTTTGAGCCAATTATTCCAAAATGCTCCCGCAGCAGTCATGCCGTAGTTAGGATAGATATAACTATTCGCTGCCTGTTCATCAATATATCCCTGGGTTTGAATATAACGATAAACTCCTGTTGCCCCCGAATCTGTGAAGTGAACTCCCAAAACAGCGCCATCGCCATCAAACCAGTGTCCAACCCTCTGTTCTCCTCTCGAAAGCCTTGCTGGCCCGTTACGATAGAGGGAACCCCTTAGCCCCTGAGGTATGGCTCCTGCAATCACCGCTAGAGGGGTAAGAGCAAATTCGGCTGCGGGTTGGGCGATCGCTTTGGACCAGGCTTTTGGTTTAGATGTAGTTATCATCGGCGGGATTATCGGTTTTTATAACTAATTCGGGATTTATGAGACAGCGGACAACGATATACTAGCAATGATAAGCAAAAAAAAATTGTATAGACTCTAGATATAGTCCAATCGTCAGCTTAATCCCATAAGACATATAAATATGAATTCAGGAATCGACTTACAAGGAAGTTTTGTCCAGACTTTACAAGATTTTGGGCTTTCCATTGGTTTAGCTAAAGCAATTTGGTTACCCTTACCGATGTTGCTGATGATTATTGGCGCCACCGTGGGAGTTTTGGTAGTAGTTTGGCTAGAGCGTAAAATCTCAGCGGCGGCACAACAGCGTGTCGGCCCCGAATATGCGGGACCACTAGGGGTGCTACAGCCTGTGGCTGACGGAATTAAGTTAGTTTTTAAAGAAGATGTAATTCCTGCTAAAGCCGATCCCTGGCTATTTACCATGGGACCTGTGCTAGTGGTTGTACCAGTATTTCTATCTTATCTAATTGTTCCTTTTGGACAGAATCTCGTCGTCACGGATTTAAACGTGGGCATCTTTATTTGGATTTCTCTATCGAGTATTGCCCCCATTGGTTTATTAATGGCGGGTTATGCTTCTAATAACAAATATTCCCTGCTGGGAGGATTGAGAGCCGCCGCCCAGTCGATCAGCTATGAGATTCCTCTGGCTTTGTCGGTACTGGCGATCGTAATGATGTCCAACAGCCTAAGTACGGTAGATATTGTGAATCAACAGGCAGGCTATGGTATCTTGGGCTGGAATATTTGGCGACAGCCCGTCGGCTTCATTATTTTTTGGATTGCTGCTCTAGCCGAATGTGAACGTCTTCCTTTCGATCTCCCCGAAGCAGAAGAAGAGTTAGTAGCCGGCTATCAGACAGAGTATGCGGGAATGAAGTTTGCTCTGTTTTATCTTGGCTCCTACGTCAACCTAGTCCTATCAGCATTGGTTTTTGCCGTGCTTTATCTTGGCGGCTGGGAATTTTTTATTCCTCTAGATCGTTTAGCCGAATGGATTGGCGTAGCGGATACAACTCCTTGGCTGCAAGTATTAACCGCATCCTTAGGGATCATTATGACCTTGGTTAAAGCTTACTTTCTCGTCTTTCTCGCTGTCTTGCTGCGCTGGACTGTACCCCGCGTGCGAATTGACCAACTATTAGATTTGGGCTGGAAATTTCTTTTGCCCGTCTCCCTCGCAAATTTATTAATCACTGCGGCTTTAAAACTGTCTTTTCCCGTAGCGTTTGGTGGCTAATCTGAGCCAAAAATAATTAACTAAAATAAAGCACAGCAACTATCATGTTTAACATTCTCAAACAAGTCCAAGACTATGCCAAGGAAAGTTGGCAGGCGGCTAAATATATTGGTCAAGGTCTTTCTGTCACCTTCGATCACATGTCTCGTCGCCCAGTTACCGTCCAGTATCCTTACGAAAAACTAGTTCCTTCCGAACGTTATCGTGGTCGAATTCACTATGAGTTCGATAAGTGCATTGCTTGCGAAGTCTGCGTGCGTGTCTGCCCGATTAACCTACCCGTGGTTGATTGGGAATTTGATAAGGTGGCGAAGAAGAAAAAGCTCAACCACTACAGCATTGATTTTGGGGTCTGTATCTTCTGTGGTAACTGTGTTGAGTATTGCCCTACCAACTGTCTCTCGATGACCGAGGAATATGAATTGGCATCCTACGATCGCCATGAACTCAACTACGACAGTGTGGCTCTTGGACGTTTGCCCTACAAGGTAACTCAAGACCCGATGGTAACTCCCCTCAAAGAGTTTGCCTATCTGCCCAAAGGCGAGGTTGAACCTCATGATCAACCTGTAGGCGCACCGCGAGCAGGAAAGCGCCCAGAGGAGATTCTGGCAGAAATTGAAGCGGCAAAACCCAAGGAAGAAGCGGTACAAGAAGGATAAAAGCTCACCAATGAGGAAGGAGCAAGAAGATGATTTTCCTTCCTCGATACCTGTAATTAGTTTTCAAGATTAGCTAACGTAATTTTTATCAGAGGAAAAAACATTGAATTTAGCAGAAGGGGTACAGATAGTTTCTTTTGGCATTTTGGGGCTGATGATGCTCGGCACAGCCTTGGGGGTAGTCCTGTTACCCAAAATCGTCCATTCTGCTTTTTTGTTGGCAGCCGTGTTTGTCAGTATTTCTGGCCTATACATTTTGCTCAATGCAGATTTTGTCGCCGCCGCCCAAATTTTAGTTTACGTCGGTGCAGTCAACGTCCTAATTTTGTTTGCCATCATGTTGGTTAACAAGGAGGAAGATTATGCCGAACTTCCTGGACGCAAGCTACGCAAGATCGCCACCGCTGTGGTTTGTTTTGGCTTGTTTGCTCTGTTGGGAACAATGGTATTGGCAACCCCTTGGTCACTAGATACGACTACTCCTGCGATTACCGATACGGTAGTAGCCTTGGGCGAGCATTTCTTTAGCGATTACCTATTACCTTTTGAATTAGCCTCAGTCTTGTTGCTGATGGCAATGGTAGGGGCAATTATCCTGGCTCGTCGCGATCTAATTCCCGAATCTCTGGTTACGGAAGACACCGTAAGCACTAAGTTGACTTTGCCCGAACGTCCTCGTGAATTAGCTACCCTTAAAGGCGATCGCGATAGCTAAAGTAAGCTCTATTTTTTATTAGTCAAGGAGAGAAATGCAGTTAGAATATTTTTTGTTGCTCGCAGCAGCGTTATTTTGTATCGGCATCTATGGTCTGATTACCAGCCGTAACGCAGTTAGAGTTTTGATGTCGATTGAGCTGATGCTCAACGCGGTAAATCTTAATCTGGCAGGGTTTTCTAACTATCTAGACCCAGGCAACATTAGAGGTCAGGTGTTTACCGTCTTTGTCATTACCGTAGCCGCCGCCGAAGCCGCAGTTGGTCTGGCAATCGTGCTGGCTATCTACCGTAACCGCGACACAATCGATATGGAACAGTTTAATCTGCTCAAGTGGTAAAAGATTTTGTTTGGCGATCTTAGCGATCGTCAAACTGAGTTAGTATATCTTGCTAAATCTAATCAATTTAAGCTCTCCGAACCAAATCATCCAACTCTCGATAGTCTGGCAAAGGAGCATTGATCGCCTTACCCTGACGAACAATAATCCGCTGGTGTTGCGATCGCGCCAGGAGTTCACTAAAGTAACGAGCGGGAAAAATAATCAAATCGGCAGGGCGATCAACCAGCAGTTTACCCGCATCCAATCCCATAATCTGCGCGGGAGTGGTAGTAATGCTGGCAATCCAGTTACTGTAGGGAGTATCCAAATGGGCAATGCGGACGGCTTGCTCAAATACTTCAAGAACATCGTGATCGCCAAAACCAAAAAAGGGATCGCGACAGTTATCGCTGGCAAAGGCGACGGGAATTCCTGCCTGCTGTAGTTCTTTAACTCTAGTAACTCCCCGCCAGTAAGGCGTAGTTGCCGCCTGACGATCCTGGAGATAGAGGTTACACATCGGCAGACTGATGATCCCAATTCCCGCTTCTTTCACTAGGGCGATCGTTTGCTTAACTACTTCAGGAGACTGCACCGCTAAACTACAGCAGTGTCCACAGGTAATTTGCTGTTTAAAATCATGACGGATCGCTGCTTGGGCTATTTTTTGTAAGCAGACTGATTCAGGATCGCCGTTTTCGTCGGCATGAAAATCTAGAGCCAAATTTCTTGACTGCGCTAGCTCGAAGATAGTATCTAGCTGCTGTTCCAAATCAGGATTCTGCCAAGCAACCCCGCCCAAAACCCCGCCAATTTTCGCAATGCGGTCGGCTAACGCCACACCTTCTGGAGTTTGATAGTAATCCAGACTAACCAAACTGACTGCCTGAAGGATCATTTTATCTTGCCAAGCCGACTGCAAACTTTGCCAGACCTCTAGGCTAATCTCTGCCTGCTTGCCAAAGGAATCAATATGAGTACGAATTGCCTGAGTACCATGACTGTAGCTACACTTGAGTCCAAACTCCATACGGCGATAAACGTCTGAGGACTGCCAATATTTTTCGCTATCGGCGATCGCTTTACTCAAAGCCATGTCGAATGTCCCCTCTGTATTGGGCGATCGCTCCCAGATATGTCCCTTGTCGAGATGGGTATGGGCATCTATTAAGCGAGGCAGCACGATCTGGCGATCTAAGTCCAGATTCGGTATATTCTTCGGAATATTGTCTGCCGCGACAATCTGCACAATTTTTCCCTGACTAATCTTTAAATCTACCAAGCACAAGCCCTCTCTTGTAGTCTGAGGCGACGGGGTTAGACTAAGCAAACAGTCGGGAACATGAGCATTGGTCAACCAATAGGACTCGGCATCAAAAATCATAGACGAAAATTATCCAGGACTGACCTGCGGATTTGAAGTGGTTATGTAAGCTTATTTGCTAGACAGCAGAGTAACTCTAATAACTTTATCAGGGGTAGAGTTGAAAAGTATCGCTCTCAGACTCTAAAAAGCTAAGATAGACAGAGTTCGTTTAGTTTATCTCTTCAGCAGGTTACATGATCCAGGGAGAAACCATTGTGGCGATCGCCACTGCCATCGCGCCGCAACAGGGCAGCGTAGGCATCGTCCGTCTATCTGGTACCAAATCTCTGGCGATCGCCAAAAGCCTGTTTTATGCCCCAGGCAAGCAGGAATGGTCATCTCATCGA
>JBCBWB010000006.1:23194-55372 GCA_039817275.1 Cyanobacteria bacterium J06648_1
CGCGATCCTGAAACCAAGCAAACGGTAGATGAGGCACTGTTATTGTTGATGATGCAGCCTCGTTCTTTTACTCGCGAGGATGTGGCGGAGTTTCATTGCCATGGCGGGATTATGGCGGTACAGTCAGTCCTTCAGCTCTGCGTGGCTCAGGGAGCAAGACTGGCTCAACCAGGGGAATTTAGTCTGAGGGCTTTTCTCAACGGTAGAATTGATCTGACTCAGGCAGAAAGCATTGCCGAACTGGTATCGGCTCAGTCACACCAGGCATCTCAGATTGCTGTGGCGGGTTTACAGGGCAAATTAGGTAGCCCAATCAAAGATTTGCGAACGATCTGTTTGGATATTCTGGCAGAAATTGAGGCACGGATTGATTTTGCCGACGATTTACCACCCCTAGACGAAGCTGAGATCGAACAACAGCTAGAGGCTGTCCTGACTCAGGTCAAAGAAATCTTGGCAACGGCAGAACAGGGAGAATTGCTCCGCCGCGGTTTAAAAGTCGCTATTGTTGGTCGCCCTAACGTGGGTAAGTCTAGTTTGCTTAATGCCTGGAGTAGAACCGATCGCGCAATTGTGACGGATTTACCAGGGACAACTCGCGATGTGATTGAGTCTACCTTGGTCGTTGAGGGCATACCCGTCCAGGTACTAGACACGGCGGGAATTAGAGAAACGGGGGATACGGTAGAGAAAATTGGTGTAGAGCGATCGCGTCGGGCGGCAGAAAATGCCGATCTGGTCTTATTAGCTATCGACGGTTCTTCGGGTTGGACAGATGGCGATCGGGAGATTTACGAGCAGGTAAAACATAAACCTCTAATCCTCATTGTCAACAAAATAGATCTCGCCCAGCCCAAGAGTATAACTAAGTCGGCAATAAAACGGGTGGTCTATACCAGCGCCACCAATGGTCAAGGAATTAGCGACTTAGAAAGGCAAATTGTCTCCCTGGCTAATCAGGGCAAAGTGATGATGGCGAACTCCGAGGTAGCAGTCAACCAAAGACAGGCGGCAGCCTTGGTTCGAGCTAGGGTTGCCCTAGAGCAGGTGCAAGAAACGGTCAAAAATCAGCTCCCCCTCGACTTTCGTACAATCGATCTCAGGGGAGCTATTCAAGCTTTGGGAGAGATAACGGGAGAAGAAGTTACCGAATCAGTCTTAGATCGCATCTTTAGCCGCTTTTGTATTGGTAAATAAGCAGCAAGCATTTTCCCTACCTACCTTTACCCAGCACTACTACCCGCAGGGTCTTAAAGGCGATCGCCAAATCCATCAAAAGAGAATAGTTTTTGATGTAATAAAGGTCATAGGCTACCTTCTGATAGGCATCTTCTACCGATGCACCGTAGGGATAACATACCTGCGCCCAACCAGTAATACCAGGTTTGACCAAGTAGCGAACATCATAATAAGGAATTTGCTCTCGTAGCTGAAGATCGAATTCGGGACGTTCTGGGCGAGGACCTACCAGGCTCATTTCCCCTTTGAACACGTTCCAGAGTTGAGGTAACTCATCAATTCTCGTTAGGCGAATAAAAGAACCTACTTTAGTGATGCGAGGATCTTTCTCTTTTGCCCACTGGATTCCTTTCGATTCAGCATTTTGGTACATCGAGCGAAATTTATAGACTCGAAATTTCTTACCGTTTAGTCCAGTTCTTACTTGAGAATAAAAAATAGCACCAGGACTAGTTAGTTTAATGGCGATCGCGACAGGGAGGGTGATCGGTAGCGAAACAATAATCATCACCGCCGCCACGACAATATCGATCAACTGCTTTATTTTCGCCTTGATGCGATTGTGTAAGATATTGAATCCAGAAGTAAAGGCAAACCAGTCATCCTGAATATAAGCAGGGGGAATTTTTTGCCAAAACTGCTCGCAAAAATCAGCAACGCTGTAAACATAGACTCCCTTAAGTCTCATGTCCATCAATTCTCTGACCATTTGCTCAGACAAACTGCGTTCTGCACCATCAATCAAAATTCCTGACCAATACTGTTGTTTCCAGGTAGAACTAAGGTTGCCGATTCCATCTAATAACGCTGTTCTGCCGACTCTATCGTCGGTGTAAACACCATTGCTGGCAAAGTTGTCGGCAAAAGAAACAAATTCAGTGCGAGAATTTAATTTACGGTGTTCTTTGCCAAATTCAACCACTTTTTGGTAGTCACCAAGTACGAGGAAACGACTTGATTTTTGATTCGTTTTGAGCCACCGATCTACAAAAGCTCTGCTGACTACTGCCCAAATAGAAAACAGGGCAACGCTGATCAGCAATACTCCGCGTCCGACAATGGGTTGGCTACCCCAAATTCCTGTAATGTAGACTAAAGATGTTACTGCGGTGACTGTCGCCAGAATGCCTAGTATTGCTCTTTCTGATAGGCGGACTCCTGAAACTTCACGATTCAGCTTATAAGTATCCGTTAGATACAGACCAAGCAGGTAGACACCAATTAGGGCATAGAGGATTGGAGTTCCTAAATTTAGAGATTGTGACAATCTTAACCTTAGGGCTAAGCTGAAGCACAACAGTAAACCAACGATATCCCCAATTACTAGTAGCCACACAATAATCATGCGAGATGTTCGACTGTACATTAACAAAGTCGAAAGATATTTTGACTGCTGCTTACTATAAAACATTTAAAAATTGTGGGAAAATTTTGAAGTTCAGAGGGATTTTATAATTTAAAGTTAATTTTACAGGATTGATCGTAAATTTACTGATTAAGCTTGGCTGTTTCTTGACTATTACAAGCTGTAAATTTACTGAGACTGCTCTATTTCTTTTTACCTGCAATATTTTGAACTTAAGATTAACGGTAATATCGTTCAAATTAAGATAGGGCTTGCTCAGGAGAGGGAGTTAAGTTAACTTTAAAACTATATATTTTGACAATAAAAATGCACAGATCAAAGAATATTAATTGCTTTGATATAACCAAAAATTATTTTTAATTGTTTTGCTGATAATGTTTTCTTTACTGAAGCGATATTATAAAGTTAACATTATAATTTTGGCGAAAAGAGCGGCTAAATGTAGCCCACAGCACAATCTAGAGAAATACTTTAAAAATGTATTCATTTGCAGCAGATTAATTGTACTGCTTATTTTTAGCTTAAAATAAAACGATCATATTACACTATTACTTATTTAAAAAAACCGTTTAATACCTTCTTTAAGCATTAATAAAACATACTGTCGTACATAGTGTTTTGTTTAAACGAGAGGCAAATCAGACTAACTGAATTTAAGCATATGTCAGCCCATAAAATAGTTCAGCTACTTCTACCTGTGGCGATCGCAATTAGCAGCTGTAGCAGCAATTTGTTGACCCAGCCAGAAATTATTCCTGGAGGGATTAATAGCAATTCCACAGAAGAATATCCTGCCTATAGCCAAGACGGTCGTTATTTAGCATTTGCTTCTGATCGACGCGATCGCCGAGACATTTTTCTCTACGATTTACAAGACAGGCGTTTGGTATCTTTACCAAATCTCAATCGGCGTGACTCCATGCAAGACCAGCCTGCTTTAAGCGCCGATGGTCGCTATATTGCCTATGTCTCTACCGAGAGAGGAAAAACCGATATCTTTGTTTACGATCGCCAAACTCAAAGATCGGAATTGCTAACCGTCAACGTTAAAGGTTCGGCAAAACAGCCCACAATCAGCGGTGATGGTAGCCAGGTCGCTTTTCAGGCTAGTCAGTTAGGAATTTGGAAAATCGTCATCGTCAATCGTCAAGTTGATAATTGACCAACGGTCAGGCAGCGCGAATTACAGACTCTAACAATGACGATCGCCTCGCCAACAAGATCATAAAAAGCGATCGCCAGATGCCAAAACCTTTAAGCTTTGAATTTTTCGGTAATCCGCTTCATTGCTTCATTCACATTCTCTCGACTGTTAAATGCCGAGATGCGGAAATAGCCTTCCCCTGCGGCCCCAAAGCCCGATCCAGGTGTCCCCACAACGTTGCAGTTAAACAGCAGCTTATCGAAGAAATCCCAGCTAGATAAACCGTCAGGAGTCTTGACCCAAACATAGGGGGCGTTGGTGCCACCATAGACTTGAATACCAGCAGCAGTGAGCTGTTCACGGATAATTTTGGCGTTTTCTAGATAGAAACCAATTAGTTCTTTGATCTGCTTTTGCCCAGCTTCAGAATAAACCGCTTCGGCACCCCGTTGGACAATGTAAGATACACCATTAAACTTAGTACATTGGCGACGATTCCAAAGCGACCAGATTTTGACCTCCGAACCATCTTTAGCTTTGCCCATCAAGTTTTGCGGCACGACAGTAAAAGCACAGCGAGTCCCCGTAAAGCCAGCATTTTTGGAGAACGAACGAAACTCGATCGCACAGTCTTTCGCCCCTTCAATTTCATAGATTGAGTGAGGCAGATCGGGATCGGTAATATACGCCTCGTAAGCAGCATCAAAGAGAATTAATGAGCCGTGCTGTTTGGCATAGTTTACCCAGGCTTGGAGATGTTCTTTCGTCGCCGTTGCCCCAGTAGGATTATTGGGAAAACAAAGATAGATTAAATCTACCTTTTCACTGGGTATTTCGGCGGTAAAGCCGTTGTCGGCACTAATGGGCAAATAAACTAAGCCTTCATATTTACCGTCTACTGATTCTCCAGTATGCCCTGCCATCACGTTCGTATCGACATATACGGGATAGACAGGATCGGTGACAGCAATCTTATTATCATCACCAAAAATATCGAGGATATTGCCACAATCGCATTTAGAACCGTCAGAAATAAAGATCTCCGAGGCATCTATGTCGCAACCACGGGCTTGAAAGTCCTGTTGGGCAATTTTATCCCTCAGCCAGAGATATCCTTGTTCGGGACCATAGCCTTTAAAAGTATTGCGATCGCCCATTTCTTTCGTGGCTTCGATAATCGCATCACGACAGGCTGCGGGCAAAGGTTCGGTGACATCACCAATACCTAGTTTGATAATTGGGGCATCGGGATTATCTGCCGCAAAAGCACTGACTCTGCGTCCGATTTCAGGGAATAAGTACCCTGCTTTTAATTTGAGATAGTTATCGTTTATGGTTGCCATTGATTCTTTGCTACATACGCCATCTATTTAGCTTACTGTTATCTGGCAATTTTTGATGTAGCTATGACCTTTGGGCTATGGGTTTGGATAAGTAGTTATTAGTTATTAGTTGTTAGTACTACTCATGTTAAGGAGAGTATCTATACTAAATTCGCCAAATAACTCTCCCTGATGCTGTTCTCCTCGCGTTTATGCTGTTGCGGCTGCCTCTTGCTTTGCCGATCCTTGAGTGCCTAACTGGATCAATTCGATCTTGTAGCCGTCTGGATCTTCGACAAAAGCGATGACGGTTGTACCATGCTTCATCGGACCAGGTTCGCGACTAATTTTGCCTCCTTGGGCTTTAATGCGATCGCAAGTACCATAGATATCATCAACACCCAGGGCGATATGTCCATATCCTTCCCCTAAATCGTATGCTGATGTGTCCCAATTGTAAGTAAGCTCTAGTACGGTGTTGTCTTTTTCGTCTCCATAGCCAACAAAGGCATTGGTAAACTTGCCGCCAGGATAGTCTTTGCGACGTAATAGTTTCATGCCTAAGATATCGCAATAAAAGGCAATCGACTTGTCTAAATCGCCGACTCGCACCATTGTATGTAGCATTCTCATGGGATGTTCTCCTGTTCTCCTCAGTAATATTAGGTTAGCGAATAATTACGGCGATTTCCGCAATTTTCTAGATTAGATTTTCCCTTGGTGGGCATAGCGATCGCATTATCTTTAACTATTTATGCTGTAAGTTTGGTGCGAATTAAAAAATCTGGAAATGACCCTGGAGAAATCGATCTGTTCGAGCTTAACTTTATTACCTAAGATATCCCCAAAAAAACTGCGATGTTTGCAGTTTGTCTTAAAGCTGATAGCCGATAGCTAAGAACTAATAAATTCTAGCGAAGTCAAGCCACGCTAAGCGTATTACGCTTTAATTACTTTTACGGAATACTTTTGCTGTTCGTCATAATACTTTGCTTATTAGTCGAGAAGTTCGCAAGTTCCCCTAATATCATCTGTATTGTTAATCAGATTTAGGCAGAGGAAAATGAAAAAATCTTGGACGGTGGCGATCGCTTTTTGTTTGGTTCAGATATTTGCATCAGCCGCCCAGAGTTCTGAGGTGAAGATTACTCCTGTAGGAAGCCACGATGGAGAGTTTTGCAGCCTAGATCGCGCTTTTATCTTTGAAGATCCCAACGGCACACGTCTAATTTACGATGTCGGCAGAACTGTTGCTGGCGGAACAGATTCGCGTCTGGGAAATATTGATGTAGTCTTACTGAGTCATGCCCATGGAGATCATCTAGGAGATAAACATATATCCGCCGTCAATCAGGGGGAATGCAGTCAACCAGAGACAAACCAGGATGCAATTCCGCTATCTAATACCGTCAATGTTGCCGTTGCTAGAGATGCCAAAATAGTTGTGGGCAGTGAAATGAATAGCTTTTTAGCGAATCAAGTTGAGCGTGCAGGTGGAGATCCAGAATCAGTAGAATTGGTGCGGTTTGGGGCAGAAACCGAAGTTGGTGGCGTTAAGATTACCACCGTACCTGCGGTTCATTCTAATGGCTTAGACGGTAAATTTATTGAAGGAGAACTAGGAGAACATCTGTCGGCGGCTGGTCTTACTGCCTATGTGGGGCCGCCTACAGGCTATATTCTTACTTTTACCAATGGCTTGGTAGCCTACCTGTCGGGGGATACAGGCGTAACTGCCGAGCAAGAAACTGTAGTCGAAGATCAGTACAATGCTACTTTGGTAATCATTAACATCGGTGATACCTTTACCACTGGTCCAAAACAAGCCGCTTTTGTGGTCAATAAACTAATTGAACCCGTATCGGTCATACCCTCCCACGCTAACGAAGCAGCGACAGAACAGGGCAATATAGTTCCAGGCAGCAAAACCGATGAGTTTGTCAAAGCCTCTAGTTCCCCAGTATATCTACCCTTGAGTGGCGCCACCATGGAGTTTGACGGCTTGGGACAATGTGTTGCTGGTTGCGAAGATGTAACTTTATCAGAGTAGTATTTTTGCACATGGATAATAGATCGGACGTAATTTGTCTGGCGATCTCTTAATTTCTAAATTTGTCCTTGAGAAATATCCCTGTCACCAATGACTAATGACTAATGACTAATGACTAATGACTAATGACTAATGACTAATGACTAATGACTAATGACTTAGAGTTCATTATTGATACCGCGTGATTTAAGTAACCGTAGCCGCTTCTTGCGAGCAATTTCTTGCAGATCGACATTGCGATCGGTTTCATCGACAATTTCCCCAGTCAGAACTTCCAAAACATCTTCTAGGGTGACAACTCCTGCCATGCCGCCATATTCGTCTAGGACTACGGCAAGATGTTCGCGGTTTTCTTGAAATACCTTGAGGAGTTTATCGGCGCGGTTAGTTTCTGGGACAAAATGGACGGGACGCTGGAGGGTATTAATTTTGCGATCGCCATTTCCTTCAATCGTAGCAGTCAGTAACTCGTCTTTGAGTACTAACCCCGTCACGTCGTCGATGGTTTCGTTGATTACTAAAATGCGGGTATGCTGCGACTTAATAATTTCCGACTGACATTCGCTTAAAGTGCGATCGCCCTGAAGATAGGTGACAATGATGCGGGGACTCATCAGGTCAGAAGCATTGAGGTCATTGAGCTGAAACACTCGCTGGATCATCTCGGCTTCGTCATCTTCGATTACCCCTTCCTGAAAACCAATATTAGTCAGAAATTTGATTTCTGCTTCGTTGGTAGTGGGGAGGCTTTTTCCTTTGACTAGTGGAGAGGTAACGTTTTCGACTAGCCAGACTAAAGGCGTAAATATAACCGTCAGAAAGCGAATGGGAATGGCGACAAAGAGGCAGACGGGTTCGGCGTACTGCTGAGCAAGGGTCTTGGGTACAATTTCACCAAAAACTATGATCAAGAAGGTCAGGATGCCAGAAAAAACTCCCAACCAGGCATCTCCCAGGACTTTGCTGGTCAGACTACCAATTGTGATGCTGCCGACGATGTTAAAAATGTTGTTGAGAATAACAATCGTGGCAATGGGTCGATTGATGTGTAAACGAATACTTGCTAGCGCTAGGGCTGCGGGTTTTTTGGTCTGAGCTAATTGTCTTACTTTAATAGGAGAAACAGACAGTAAAGCCGTTTCTGTCCCCGAACAAAAAGCCGAACCTAGTAAAACCACGGTGACGACGATAATCAGAGCAAGCATATAACAAGATAATGGTTAATCTTTAATATAGTTCAAAAATTGAAATAAGCAGCATTCTGCCTCTTTTTTGCAGTGTACCCAAATGAAGACCAGGAATTTCTGGTCGGACAATTTGACCCATTTGACCCTCGGTAGCTCATCACTTCAAGACTTCGATTGTTCCTGCTTGACCGTCAATTCTGACCAATTGACCATCCTGAAATAGTTTCGTGGCATTATCAACATCCATGACCGCGGGAATATTATATTCTCTGGCAACGATCGCGCCATGAGACAGACGACCCCCAACTTCGGAGATTAAACCTCCTGCCCGAGCTAATAGGGGCGACCACCCCGCATCAGTATAGGGAACAACAATAATTGTCTGACGGTCAATGCGATCGCTTTGTTGCAGGCTGGAGATGACCTTGATCGTGCCTTCGATTTGCCCCGCGCTGCTGCCGATGCCCTGAATGATATCGGCGGCATTAACCAGAGGAGCTTGATAGCTAAAATTTTGGGGCTTACCATAGACTAGCTTTGGTACGGGGTCTAGCTTGGATGCTTCCTGCCACTGTTGTTTCCTGGTGCGAACTAATTCTGATAGTCTTTGAGCCAGCTCACCACCTGGATCTTCGACTAGAGTAACTATTTCTGCCTGTTTGAGGAGAAAAATATCTCCTGGGGTAGTCAACAGGTCACTCGTGAGCCACTGTTTTTCCAATGCCAAAAAAGCCCAGCGTAATTGAGCCAAAAGCTTATTATAAATTTCTCCTACCCGACCTTTAAGCTGCAATCTGGTTTGAATTATCTTCGCTTTCCAAGATTGGGCAGCGGCAGGATCTTTAATTTCAGCGACTTTTGAGCCTTGGGCATCGAAATAAAACCGAGTAAACATCTGCCGAGGAATTTGCGGTTTGTCTTGCCAACGGGGGATCGCAATATCGGTGGCAGCTTCGCTTAAATAGCCATATTGATCTAACCAGAGGTTGAACCGAGACATAACGCTAGCACCTTCAGGATTCTCGGCAATATGAGCAAACAAAGAGGCGCTGGAGTCGAGGGTAATTTGTTCTGTCGCCAATAGTTTACGAGCTTCTGAAGCTATTTCTGCTAAGGCACTAACGGCAGCAATCTCTGGCACTTGAGCATAGTCTAGCTCGGTTGATTCTACCTTGAAGATGCCCTGACGAATCGCTAGGCTAAGAGGGGCGAGAATGTTGTAATAGGTAACTTTATCTAGCAGTCCGAGAATAGTGTTAATGCGGTTGACGATTTCAGTCGTCGCGAGAGCTGCTGCGGGCTGTTCTTCTATTTCTGTCAAAATTGGCGTAAATAGCTTCAGGCGATCGCTCTCGAAATTAGTCTCTAAGCTCCATTCTCGTTTGAACAGTCGCCACAGTCCAGGTAAGTTTTTAATGGTCGAGCTTAAAGGCGGCTTGCTAAATTTTGCCCCTCTAGTGAGGAATTCTAAACTTTCAGGAGGCAAACCCATACGGCGAAAAATCGTCCCCAGAAGAGTCGCGTTAAAGTAGGCACTGCCAAAATGGAGAGTAGCAGTACGACCAAAGTTTAAATCTTTGGCGCGATCGCCTAAGACAATGGTAAAAATCTTGCCCCAAACCCCACAGGTCAAGGGTTGATTGATCGACCAGGTTAGAGGACGAATCTTGCCAGGAATTACCTCCGCCGCAATCCGCCTCGTCCAAATCGGCTGCATAGTGCTAATTGGACGCACCTGCAACAGCCAGAGTTTATTACCGTCATAAGTCCACTCAATATCTTGGGGAATACCTTCAAATAGATCTTCCATTTCCCTCGCTAGCAGAGCAACGGACTCGATTAGATCCTGGGGCAGGCCCCTGACATGATCACCATCTGAGATTACGGCGATCTCCCGATTCTCCTCGCTAGCAACCAGAGAACCTTCAGGGATTTCTACCTGATATCTTGCGGGAGTATATTTACCAGAAACAATCTTGGTTGCCCTGCCTGGTAATGCCTCGATTACGACCTTATCACTGAGCTGATTTACAGGATCGCGGCTAAACGCTACGCCACTAAACTTTCCTTCAATTTGCCGCTGGATCAAAATTGCCATCGAAGCGTCGTCCTGTTGGTTGCGGCGACGATACTCCACGGCGCTTTTTGCCAGATAAGAAGCCTGGCAGTCAATGATTGCCGACTCTAGCTCTTGCTGATTAGTAACGTTGAGAATACTAATATATTGCCCTGCTGCCGAAGCCGATTCTGAATCTTCGCCGATAGCTGAAGAACGGACAATTAAGGGTGCTTGAGCCGTCGGCTGAAGTTTTTCCACCAGTCGATTGATGTCATCTCCTGCTCGTAAGATCCAACCTTCGGCTACATCATATCCTTGACGCTTAAGGCGAGATAGATTTGCGGCTTTGGCTCCTACCTCAGCGGCGGCTAATTTGCTGTCTAGAGTAATAATATTTTTGTCTCCCTGAAAAAAACGAAACATTCTACTTTGGCTAGATTCTGGGCTAGATTCATTACTGGCGCTGGGCAGATCCAAATCATCGGGGATATTTTGATAAATCCACCCCAGCAAAGCTGCTAGAGCAAAAGTCGCACCAGCATATTCCAGCTGATGAGGATGACGTAAGCCAATAATTAATACCAGTAAGACCAAAGCTCCATACTTTCCTACCTGGCGATCGCGAATAATGGTAAAACCGACTAGACTAGTTAACCACACCAATCCTGCGGCGATCACATCATGGGTCACAATTCCCCAAACGGCGTTAGTAGTCCCAGCACTGCTCCCAATCCAATAGCGACCCATTACCAAAGCAATAATGGCGATAATTTCCCAAACTGAACCTGTGGGGAAAAATAATCTCGCTAGCAGGACGACGATCGCTCCTTTTGCCGCTTCTGAAAGTACGGCACAGATCCCCGCAACTTTTCCCCCATGATAAAAAGCAGCTGAGACAGAGATATTCCCCGTACCCAACTTAGCGAGTTGACGACCAGTAAGAGCATAGGTACTCCAGTCGATTAGGGGCAATCCACCGAGCAAGGGACAGGCAATAAATACTGTTAGAGAACCCCAAATTGGTGTCAGGTTCATGAGCCTTTATCTGTTACCAGAAGATGGAAGATGTGCAGCAAAATTTCTTGGTCTTAAACTTTACTGATTTATTGTACCCACTTTGATTTACTCTTAAGTTGTCAAACCTGTGACATTTCTGCTGGAGTCTTACCTGACTTAGGATTTGAGGTTGCTAAGTTTCCTGAAGATCGATGGATTTGCCTGGAGTATAATTGGTTCTTTACGACGCATCGAGCCAAGTACCTGAGACTATTTATTTGGTTTATTTTGTTCGGCTTCAGGAAGGCGAGTCATTTCTTGCCCCTCAATCAATTTGACCTGATTAATTAAGGTTGCAGTCTGAGTTAAAGCATCTGCACCTGCGCTGTCTGCTTGACGGAATAAGGCAAGCAAACCCTTTTCATAATTAGAGGAGATCGCCAAAAAAGCTCCTGCCAGAATATAAAGTGGCAGCGGCAAAATAAACTGTTTGAGCCAAATACTGAATTCTGCCAACACAAACAAAATTCCGACCCCGAATAACCAAGCTCTAAGCATTATTTCTCCTTCTGCATCAATAAATAATTGGCTTCAATTCCTCATACTTTATCCTTTGTTTCTATCCGTTGGTAATTACCATCCCCAGCTACCTGCTTCCCCTTTGAATGGTCCAACGATATTTTTGGTAATCCAGCCACCATAAAAGTCTCCTGCTTGAGCCTTGACTAACTCACCATCAACATAGCAAGCATCCATTTTGCTCGGATAAAAAGCCACATAATCCTTGATTGCCGCAAATTCTGCCGTTGGCTGAGGATAGTACCAGGCTGCTTTTGCTACCTCTTGCTTGCCAACCACCACATTATAGTAGTGAGCGACTCCTTTCCATTCACAGAAAGATCTGCCAGAGGCGACTGTGTGTAGGTATTCCCGCTTAATATCCTCTGGGGGAATATAGTAAGCAGGAGGATGACTAGTTTCTAGTAGCCGATACGTATTGCTACTTTGAACAATCGTAATTTCGTTAAGCACAATTTTAACTGCTTGTGGCGATCGCTCTAAACGCGGTGGACGGGGATAATCCCAAACAGATTCTTGCCCTGGCTCTGGTTCAATACGCTGTGGATAAATCATTGAGTGATTACTGATTACTAAGAGGTCAAGCTATCGTTGACTGTTAAATGTTAAATGTTAAATGCTAAATGTTTTATCCCTGAACAATTTGCTTGACCGTGGTAAAGGTTTCGGCTGAGATTAAACCCTGACGGTAGCCTTTTTGATTTGATACGCCCAAAAATATATCGCCTCCTCCTTCGGGAATTCGGGAAAATTTGGGGGACGCATTAACATAAACCAATGCGCTATCGATTCCGCGGACAAATTGTCTACCTTCTCGATAGGATTCGGTGACGATTGAGTCCGCATGACCGCTGCTATAGCGATTGATCCAGAGAATTGCTTGGGATAGGTTGTCTATATGTCTAAATGCTACGGTCTTGGTCAGGAAGGGTCTGCACCACTCATCAGGCTTGATTGGAGACAAGAAATCAGGAAACTGATCTACCAATGCTTTGTCTCCCTGAAGCTTAAATCCTTGCTGCTGCAAACTGCTGAACAAAGACTGTATTAAAGAAGATTTGACTTCTCGATTGATCAACACTTTTTCGATCGCATTGACGGCATCGGGTTGACCATTATGACTATCAACGATCATCTGGCGAGTTGGATCGAGGTTGCCGCTTTGCGACCAATATAAATAACAGTTGCCCATGGTGGTCTT
Source organism: Cyanobacteria bacterium J06648_1 (assembly GCA_039817275.1). Classification (GTDB taxonomy): domain Bacteria; phylum Cyanobacteriota; class Cyanobacteriia; order Cyanobacteriales; family Xenococcaceae; genus Waterburya. Next base: position 36,338 of record JBCBWB010000006.1, read on the forward strand.
TAGTACTGTTACCGTCGCTTTTTCTGCTACTTGCTTCACAAAACTAGGACGACCGTAGGGAATAACTAAATTTAAATGGCGATCTTGAGTTACCAGCTCTTGGATCGAAATGCCCAAATCAGCAGAAATATGAGCGATTGAGTTAGGAGGCAAGTCAGTCGAAGCTAATGCTTGCTGAATTAATCCCGCAATGGTCTGATTGGAGTTGCTGGCAGAACTACAGCCTCGCATAATTAGGCTATTGCCAGTTTTAAGGCACATTCCTGCGGCGATCGCTCCTAGTTCAGGAAAAGCTTCATAGATTAGGGCAATTGTCCCCAGAGGTATTAGTTGACTAGAAATTTGAGACGGTTCTAGCTGGTAAGTTGTATTGACTAAACCTTTAGTTGGATCGGGCGATTTTGCTAGTCGCTTAAGAATTGCTACTGTCGTTTCCAATCGCTCTGGAGTTAGTTTTAGCCAGTCGGCAATTGGTTCAGAGATTGCCATTTCGCGGCTCATCTCTAGATCGAGCGTATTCGATTCTAGTATTTCATCAAAACTGCTTTCCATCATTTCAGCGATCGCCAATATACCCAGTCTTCTTTTTGCTCCCGATATTTGGGCGAGTTTAATAGCAGCCAGGCGGGATTCTCGAACTATGGTCAGCACTCGATCTGATGAACTTTGCATTGCTTTGCTATTAATGCCGATAGATTACAAACAGCGATAGAACCAGCAGCATCATTAGAAATAACAACACTACTATCCAGGAAATCATACTCTGAGCATTCAACCAACGCAACATCTGCGGCAAAATTACCACCAGCAAAAAGCTCATCGTGAACAACAAGAGCAACAGCACGGACAAGTAGTTTTGTCTCCAACGGGTGGATGCGTTTAGCCACCGATTACCTGTCCATTTCCATGATTTCTTCTGGTAAACAGAAGACAGTTGCTCAATTACCTCACCATCTTTTTTTACGGCAAATATTTGCTGACAGCGATCGCAACCCAAAGCCTCGGTCAAGACAATCGGTTTTAATTTACCGTTTCTTCGACACGGGCAGGGATATTCGCTAGTTAAATCTATCTTATGTACTTTAGATGGACGCACTCTAATCGATTGAGGTTATTAAATTGAGGGAACTAAGTAAGCTGCTATATCTGTCTATAAAGATCGATATTACGTTCTTCTTTTACTTTCGTTATACTCCTCAAGCTAATTTTAATAAACTCGTTAGATTTGCTCCACGAATTATTGCTTTAACTTAACCTTAAATAAGCGGGTGAAGGGATTCGAACCCTCGACATTCACCTTGGCAAGGTGACGCTCTACCACTGAGCTACACCCGCATTTCATCCAACCTTTTTCCTTTTCTTATTTAGGAGGCAGACTGGAAAGCATAGATAACCTTAAGAGGCTGCTCTATTTCCTTGCCGAATTTCATTATGCCAAATCAGTTGAAGTTTTGCAAGGAATTTCTTGGATCACTGACTTACTGCTAAGGATAAGTGGTCATGAAAGACGCTTGACGTGGATTAGCTTCGTTCAAATTTACTAGCTTTTAGCTATCAGCTGCGCGATACTATCGCATCGCTAGTCGTCAAGACGACGATCTCGGAACATTCGTTCCTGTGCCTTGCAAAGCAAGGTCAGATGCGAAGCATCCGCCGTACGTGCGCGCCTATCAGCTTCTATAAAACTGTGGGGTCTAAGGCTATTTAAACATGTAAGTAGCATTCATCAAACCAGATAGAGATGACTCTGTAGGCATTTATAGGTTTTTATAACTTGAGTATGTAAAGATAAGATCGCATCTTAATTAAGAATAAAGCTAATTCCGCACCGATGACAGATATTGAGGAAGTTCGCAGTAATCCGCAGTTAATCCAGTCTGAAGCTGATCAGCAGGATTGCGATCGCCTCCAGCAAATACAGGAAATTGAGCTTAAGTTTAATTTTTATAACCCGCTAGAAATTACCAATTATTTAGTTAAAAACTCTACCCTAATTCCGATTTTGCTTGATGCTCAGCAGCAAATAAAGCAGGTTTTTGAGGGTCAAGCAAAACTTTCGCTTAAGCTTTGTTCAGATCCAGATGTATCTGACTGGGACAAGCTATCTTTATCAATTCACGTAGGTTGCGATGCTGACGTTGATCGCATTTGCTCTTTCAAGGAAAGTTTGGATGATAACTGGTGGATTGATACATATTCTCTTGTACCAAATTTGAATATTAATGTAAGCTTTGATGATCTTTGATTGGACAGAATATTATGCACTGGTTGAAGCTAGCACCCAAGATTTATTGACGCAGTTTGGGAATCATGGCAAGCCTATTCCTGTGCTAAAAATGCAGGATGCGGCGAGGTTACGCTCCTGTATTAGTAGAGTTTATTATTCGGCTTTCTGTTCCACTAGAAACTACCTGCGTGATGAACTAGGCTACTCGGAAATGAGTGGATTTGGTAAAAATCAAGAAAAGATAAACTTGCATCGAGAGATCCCCAAAATTCTTGGTCGAGAAAACTCAAGAAAGCTAAGAAAAATTGGGCTTAATTTAAAGACGTTACGAGACTATAGAAACAAAGCTGATTATGAAGATACTTTTCCAGGATTAATTAAAGAAACAAAATATTGCCTGAATCTAGCAAAAAATATTATTTTAATTCTGAGTGAGCTGCAAACTTAGACTTATGCTTTAGTTTTTAGTTATGCTTTTCAACCCTTAAGTTTGCCTACGGGTATCGCTTAAACTTTTTTAGCCACTAGCTCTTGATTTATTCTGCTCATTATTGCAGGGAGAAAAAATAGTTCAAGAGCAATTTTCAGGAGTATCAATCTCTTCAGCTAAAATATCCTTGATATTTATCCGCTAAATTAATAATTTTTCTCTTAGTGATTTAGGTCAACAACAAATCTTTCATAATTGATTAATTTGTTAAAAGAGCAAGTTAATTTGCTCGGTAATAGATAACTTTGAAGAAAAATATTATGGATAAAGTTGTAAATAAAATAGTCGGCTTGGGCGTTCCAGGACTCGTATTATTGATGGCAATGGGAATATCGGGCTGGGTCGGCGCGGCAGCTATCACTACCGCATTAGCTATGTTGGGAGGTCCTTTTGGCATGCTAGGCGGCATTGCTGTACTGGGAATACTTTCAATCATTTCTCAAGGGATAGCCGAATATGGTTTCGAAGCTTTAGTCGGAGCTACAATTTCAGGTTTACAGGCACAAGGAAGAACAAGCGCTGAGATCGAGCGAGAAATTAATTCTTATCCTATTTCTAAAGAGTTGAAGCTTAAGATCAAAGATTATCTTGCCAATAATTAAATGAATAAACATCTCGAACGGTTTGCTCGTAAATTAGCTCAAGATGCTGTTAAAAGAACTGGGGAATCGCTGCTGGAAATGTTCGGCGAACAAAATCCCTGGTTCAAGCCAGCTTTTGAAGAACTGCAAAATGGCAATCGCCGTTATCCTCAAAAGAAAAGTAAAAAGCGTCAAACAGAAAAGGTAGTTTGCGATCGCCTTGCTGCAACTATTCCTAACAGCAAAACAGAAGTAGTTACCGATAGCGGCAGAATTGATATTTTGACTCCCAATGAAGTTATCGAAGTAAAGCAGGTAAGGCGTTATAAACACGCTATGGGTCAGGTCATTAGCTACGGTTACTATTATCCTCGACGTACTAAACGGATTCATCTTTATGGACAGGTATCATCAAAACAGCGCAAATTGATTATCCGTGAGTGCCAAGCTTCGCAAATCAGAGTAACTTTTGAATCATAAAAAATTACCAATATCAACCTAGAGCATTTCTTTAGCCAGTCTATCTATTTCTCAGTCAAGCTTTTCAACTCAGCCGCAGTTTGTTCTGGCTTTCCAGAAAGAGCAAATACTAGCACACTTTTTATTTGTTTGTTTTCGATAATTTCTGGTAGGCGATGGAACTGTTTATCGGTAATCGCGATACCGTCATATTTTTTGATGTAGTCTAATTCGGTATTAAAGTTCTTTTCGTTATAGTTTTGGATAAAGACGCGATCAACATCCCAGTTTTTCCAGTCGGCGGCGAAGTAGCGTTTTGCCCAGTAGGGGTTATGGTGGCACAGATCGAAGCTAACGTTGGGGTTTGCCTGTTTCATTGATGCAATCATCGACTGGACGAATTTAGTTAAGCTGGCGGTGCGGTCAACTTTGCCTGGTAATTCGGCATGATAGCCTAGATAATCGTCCCACTGTACCGCATCAATTTCGGGATATTTTTGCACGAACTCGGTAAGAATATCGCGGAAGAAGTTAGCGACTTCAGGGTTTTCAACATCGAGTAAATAATGTTCGACTCCTGCATAGGTGCGATCAATTCCAGGAATAATCCATTTATTAGCGATCGCGCGATCAAATACGGGACTATCTTTATCGATCTTAATGCCCTTTTCAAAGTAGGCGTGTACTTCCATTCCCTGCTTGTGCGCTTCATCGATCAGCCAATCTAACCATTCTTTTCTAAACAGATTAGGACAGCTCTCGTATCCTAATGTTTGCTGCATCACCTCACTTTGATACATCGTACAGGCATTACCCCAAACACCATGAATGATCGTATTGATTCCCTGAGACTTATAGTATTTAACGCGGTCGCGAATTATTTGTTCGCTAGCATTATTAGTAATTTGATAGCGGCTGAGATAGATTCCTCGAATTTGCTTCTTTTCCCAGTCAGAGATTACTCCGCCGTACAATGACGGAGCCTGCTCTGACCGTTGGTCGGTCTTCGGTAGGGGTTTATCTAGCTTGTTGTTTACTGCTGGTGCGATCGCAGGTTGAGTAACTTCTGGTGGTGCTTCAACTGGAGGAGGAGTAGACGATCCAGGTGTTAAGGTAGGCGTTGGTGTTGGCGGTGCGGTCGGTACGGGAGGTTCTTTTACGGGTATTTGGATTTCGATTCCTGGTACTTTTGCTAGCACGCTATTTATCTGGCTGACGTTTATGTCTGGCAGACCATATTTTCTGACTGCCCAAAAACCCCCGCCTAACAACAGCAGAATTAGAGAAATAGGAATATTTCCGCAGCCACAGCCTTTATTTTTTGATTGAGACATAGAGTCGAATCCAGAAATCTTTTCTTTATTTTGCGCTTAAATTATGACTAGTCAATTAGTTCAACACTTAGAACAGTTTTGAGCAATTGATTATCGATTTTTTCGAGTCTTTACGTCCTATTGTTTCGTTAGAAATTAAATTTTGTCCGAACTATTGTTAGTTATCAGTTTTATAAAACCTTGGATTTTACAGATGACGCTCGATCCTTATCTATGTTTGGAATCTGGTAATTATGCAAATTATTATTTGGCGATCGCCAATATTGTCTATTTGAAACCCTGTAATTAAAAATAAGAAATTTGAACTAACTAGCAATGCTCGATAATTTATTTGGCATTTAATAGGCTTAGAGCTTAGAGCTCAGAGCTAGGGCGAAGCTCCAAAATCACAAGCTTAACTATTGCTTTAAGTTCTATTTACCCAAGACTGAGAAATTATGGATTGGCGCGAACAATAACTACGTCTGTTCTAGCTTTAGATCTGCAAAATTAATTTGGCAAATATGAGTTTATTTATCTCTGAATATATCGAAGGTAGTGGCAACAATAAGGCAATTGAACTTTTTAATAATTCCGATAGTTTGATCGACTTGGGCGCAAACGGCTATAGCTTAGAATTTTATTTCAACGGTAGCGATACAGCAGGAACATCTATTGAATTGACGGGAACGGTAGATAGTAATGGTGTTTTTGTCGTGGCTGATAACGATGCGGATGCTGCGATTTTGGCACAAACAGATTTAACCAGTAACAGCAGCTTTTTTAATGGTGATGATGCGATCGCTCTATTGGAAAACGGCGTGGTAATTGATTCTATTGGGCAAATTGGCTTCGATCCTGGCTCGGAATGGGGTAGCGGTGATGTTTCGACTCAGAACAATACTTTACGGCGTAATAGCGACATTACCGTAGGCGACTCTAACCCAGACGATACTTTCGATCCAAGTTTGGAATGGTCTGGCTTTCCCCAAGATACTTTTGACGATCTGGGTTCGTTTAACGGTGCTGGTGGCGGAGGCGGTAATTCTTCTAGCATTACCATTAACGAGGTTGATGCTGACACTCCTGGTAGCGATAGTGCCGAATTTATCGAACTTTTCGATGGTGGTACGGGCAACAGTAGTTTGGATGGTTTGGTAGCTGTTCTCTATAACGGTAACGGCGATAGTTCCTATGCGGCTTTCGATCTAGATGGCTTTAGTACCGACAGTAACGGTTTCTTTGTTTTGGGTAACGAGGCTGTCGCCAACGTCGGCTTAACCTTTAGCAATAACACATTACAAAACGGTGCGGATGCGGTGGCACTTTATCAGGGAGATGCGGCTGATTTTCCTAATGGTACTGTAGTAACTGCTGAAGGATTGGTAGATGCGATCGTTTACGATACTTCTGATGGCGACGATAGCGAACTGTTAACCGCTTTGGGACAGAGTACTCAGTTTGACGAGGCGGCTAACGGTAACCAGGATAATGAATCAAATAGTCGTGTTCCCGACGGTACGGGTTCATTTATCACTCAAGCGCCAACTCCAGGGGTAAGCAACGAACAGACTCCACCACCAGTCGATAACTTTGTTCCTATCTTCAATATCCAGGGTGCGGCGCTAGTTTCTCCCCTCAACAGTAGTCAAGTTTCGACTACAGGTATTGTTACGGCAGTAGAATCCAATGGCTTTTATCTGCAAGATCCCACAGGAGATAATAATACGGCTACCGCTGACGGTATTTTTGTCTTCACAAGTTCTGCCCCTGGGGTTAGCGTAGGCGACGCTTTAGAAGTTGCGGGAACGGTAAGCGAATTCACTCCTGGCGGTGCTAGTTCAGGAAATCTTTCGACGACTCAGATTAGTAATGCCAATATTACTACAGTCTCTACAGGAAACACTCTACCCGCTGCGGTAATTATTGGTAACGGCGGTAGAGTTCCCCCTACTACAAGTATCGACGACAATCCAAGCAGCTACAACCCCGATGCTGACGGTATAGACTTCTTTGAGTCTTTAGAGGGAATGCTGGTAACAGCCCAGGATACGGTGGCTGTTGCGGGAACAAATCGCTTTGGTGAAATCTTTACTGTAGTAGATGGTGGTGCAGGGGCGACGGGAATTAGCGATCGCAACACCCTAAATATTAGTCCCGATGATTTTAATCCTGAAAAGGTGCAGATTGACCAAGATTCAGATATTCTACCTGACTTCGATTTCCCTGAAGTTAACGTAGGTGACAGTTTGGGGAACGTTACGGGAGTCATCAGCTACGATTTTGGCAATTTCCAAATCAACCCCACTCAACCCTTCAGCGCAACCCCTGCAAACCTGACTGCCGAAGTAACCAGTCTCCAGCCTGGGGCAGAACAGCTAACTGTTGCCAGCTATAACGTACTCAACCTCGATCCTAATGATGACGATGGCGATACAGACGTAGCAGATGGTCGCTATGAGGCGATCGCGGATGATATTGTTACTAATCTCAATACCCCTGACATCATTGGTTTACAGGAGATTCAGGACAACAACGGTTCGGTAGACGACGGGGTAACAGCAGCAGATGCCAATCTCCAGCAGCTAGTAGATGCGATCGCGGCTAATGGCGGGACGCAGTATGAATTTATCGATAATACCTTTATTGTTGATGGTGCTAGCGGTGGTCAACCTGGGGGCAATATTCAGACCGCCTTTCTTTATAATCCCGATCGCGTAGACTTAGTAGAAGGTTCGGTAAGACCAATCGGCGACCAAGCCCCTGGTAGTCCTTTTAATGGCGCGCGCTTACCCTTAGTCGCGGACTTTGCTTTTAACGGTCAAGAAGTCACGGTAATCGACAATCACTTCTCTTCCAAAGGTGGCAGCAGCCCTATTTTTGGCGTAGACCAGCCTTTCGAGGAACTGCAAGAAAACCCCGATGTTAACGGTAGTCTCGATGAACGCCAGGCACAAGCAGAGGCGGTCGATAGTTTTGTTGAAGACATTTTGGGAGATAATCCCGATGCTAATGTAGCTGTGTTGGGAGACTTAAACGAATTTGAATTTATCTCTCCCGTAGACGAAATTCTCGGTAGCGATTTAACCAACTTAGTCGATACTCTGCCCGAAGACGAACGCTACAGCTTTATCTTCCAGGGCAATTCCCAGCAGCTAGACCATATTTTGGTTAGCGACAGCCTCCTAGAGGGTGCAGAATTTGATATTGTCCACGTCAACACCGAGTTTGCCGAAACTCCACAGCGCGCCAGCGATCACGATCCAATTATCGCAAGCCTGACCATTGAGAACAGCGAACCCGAACCACCTGAAGTAAACGAAATCAACGGTACTCGTAACGACGATAGTCTGCGGGGAACTAGTGCCAATGATTCTATCTCTGGTAACAACGGTAACGATACCTTAGAAGGTGTTACAGGAAATGACACCCTAGAAGGTGGTCGTGGCGGCGATAGTCTTCGTGGTGGTGCTGGCGATGATATACTAGCTGCCGATCGCATCGATCGCTTCCAAGATTTTGATGGTACTGACAGCTTCCTCGGTGGCGATAACGGTAATGATACTATCTTCGGTGGCGGTAAAAACGACACCATCGGCGGTGGTAACGGTAATGACGTTCTCTTTGGTAAGAGTGGTGACGATTTGATTCGTGCTGGTGGCGGTGACGATTTGCTTAATGGTGGTATTGGTAACGATACTCTACGCGGACAGCGTGGTAACGATACCGCCGATTATTCCGACCTCACCTTTAATGGAGTCTTTGGTAACGTTCCTGGCTTAGACGCGAACTTGTCTAGCAACAGTGCAGTACATTCGAGTAACAACAATGCTCTTACCTGGACAGACACTCTAAACACCATAGAAAATGTCACTGGAACTCAGCGTAACGATCGCTTTATCGGTAACAGCCAAGATAATATCTTTGATGGTCAGGGTGAAGTAAATCGTAGCGACAGACAAACCCAATTTACGTCTTTAAGCGGCGAAAACTATACCGTTATTGCCGATGTGGTCGAATATCAAGGTTCTCAAGCCGATTTTACCTTTACTGGCAGTGCCGATAACTTTACCGCAGCGGGTAGTGAAGGCAATGATACCCTAATCGAGATCGAATTTGTCAGGTTTAATGCCGATAATAGCGTCATCGCTACGAGCGATCTCAGCTTTACATGATACGGCTTGATCAATTACCACTGCTTCGTCTGGCAAGGATTAAGAGTAGGATACAGGCGATCACCTTAATGTGTTTTTTTAGGGAGATCTGTAAGATCTGAGCTGGAAATTTAAGCTTGACCTAACGTGCGATCGCTTTACTGATATTTTTCTAAAAGCGATCGCCAACAAATTTGATCAAGTTAGCTTTAGTCGCGCAGTTAGCAGTCGGAGTATGAAACTAATTAGCTAATGGCGATCGAGAATGACTGCCGAGAATAGGGACTAAATAAAACAAAGCTGCTATGTTTACCATTGCGACCAGTTACTTGAAATCCTGATTCTCCAGTTATGGGATTTTCTAGTTTGTTGACCGTATACCCTGAGTTTGTTTCAATTTCCGTTGATTCAAAGTCTCCTAGGCTAGATGACTTGAGAGATGGTACTGCAAAAAACCAGAGAGATAACAATCTCTTTTGACGACTCAACGCATCAATCTGGTTTCCGCCAAGAATCTCGATCTTGTTTCCCGTTGAGGTTTCACAGTAGTTTAGATCACGAATTTTCATGTTGTTCATTTAACTTTATCCTCTATATAAAACAATTTATATTTAATAGCGGCGTGATTGAAGCTTGAAACTTTTACATAAAATAATTAATTATTTTTCTTTAAAGAGATTGCTCAATATTTACTGTTTTTGCTTGGCAACACTCAGCTTATTTATAATTCAATTCGAACAAAGTTGAGCTACTATAGCTCGAAAAGGAGGCAAATTGATTCCTAGAGTAAGCGTAAGCTTGAGAACTGGCGGTGGCACTACTAAATTTTCCCCAGCCAATTTTTTTAACCTCAGTACTAGCCAGGGTAGAAGTAAAAGTCCATTCTCCAACGGCTGATGCACCAGCCATTGCATTCGTAAAACTAGACCCTGCTTCGGTATAGGTATAGCCATTAGCAGAAACATAGCCGCCGCTTAAAGCATTATCTTCAATATCTTGTAAATAATTCAAGTCAGAAATGACTAGGCAATTGTTCATAATAGTTAAAAGCTAATATTTGCCAAACATCGTTTTTAAACAATATTGTTTTGCGTTTATTTTCTGAACCAAATACAAAGTTGCGCTCTTTCATTATTTTGTGACTGTAATTAGCAAAATCTGTTCTAAAATTTGTGGGCTATAGCAAGATATATCAACAAGCTAATCCGAGTATGGGACTCACAGTAGCTTGTTGTACAATCTCATTTAGATAAGATATCAATTTCTAATTGGTAGCAGAAATCGATACGCTATTTGAAGACCATGGTGTAACGTTAGAGAAAGTTTGAGTCAGAGTATCAAAACCATAGGCATCTGCTTCGGCAGTAGCAGAATTACCTTTTACATGTACGTATGAGCCAATATATTTCTTAATACTAAATTTCTCCTTGAAATTGATGTAGCTGTTATCATAACCTAGATTGAAGCCGCCTACTACATCATTTTCTACAGACTCTAAATAGCTGAGATCAGAAATAATCATTGTTTGAACCTCTTTGTATTCTTGTTAGTACTTAACAACAGCTTTCTTTTGCTGTTACTAATAACTATAGATAATAAATAAGAGCGGCGAGTGCCATTTTGGCGAATATTATCTTGCATAATTGATTGTTTTACGCACCAACCTCTGAAACATACTTTATACAAAGAAAGTAGAGATTTTGCATTGTTCTTTTTAAATTCTTTTCGCTATATCTAGCACATCTTAGACGAGATCAAAGCCAGACTGGCATACTTAATAAAAAGTAATTTTATTTTTGTTTTCTGCCTTTAAAAACTTTTTTTATCTAGATAACTTTTGTTGATATCATAATATATATAGATAGATCAAAGGTAAAAATCTAGATGTATTAGTCATATATACTCGTTGCTTATTATTGTTAACTCTATTAATAAAGATGGAGAGGATAATTGATTATAGAGTTATAATGACTTTGTGCTGTTCACAGATTAATAAATTATTTACCTAGTTGATAAAATAGTAATTAATCAATAGAGAGCAAATAATATTGAGCATTATTTATCTGAACCAAAACTAGCATTCTACCAATTTATCAAATTATATATATCGATTGGAGATTATTTCTGAGAGGTATAAATACATAATAATCCCAACTGTAAAGCTAATGGAAGTAGTTAATTTTTATGGCATAGCGATTGCTTCGGATAAAATTTTGGCATTTCTCAAGCAGAAGATGACCTTGAGAGATATATGCTGTCGAATCGTCTATCAAGAAATTGTCGAACAAGCTGCTACATCTAGAAACATAGCTGTTACTGCCGATGAGATAAATCTGGCAGCGGAGGAAGTTCGCCGCATTAGACGTTTAGAAAAAGCGTCTGACACTCTGGCATGGCTAGAAGAGGAGTTGAGTTCCGTCGATGTGTGGGAAGAAGCGATCAGAAGCCAGTTGCTTGCCAAAAAACTAGCTCAAGTACTATTTACTTCAGAAGTAGAGTCTTATTTTAATCAAAATAGAGTAGACTTCGATAAATTTATCCTCTATCAACTTGTCGTTCCTTACGAAAAACTAGCACAGGAACTTTTTTATCAGATAGAAGAAGAAGAAATAAGCTTTTATCATGCTGCTCATCTGTATGACATTGACGAGCAGCGTCGTTATCTCTGTGGTTATGAAGGTGAAGTCCGTCGCTGGGATTATCCTGCCGATATGGCAGCAGCTATATTTAAAACGCCAATCAATGTTGGCGAATTGATCAGCCCTATTCGCTCCGAACAAGGTTATCATCTGTTCAAAATAGAGGAGTATCTGCCGCCTCACCTAACTCCAGAAGTAAGTCAAGAAATTGTTGATCGCCTGTTCGAGCAGTGGTTGGCTAACGAATTTAATTACAAGATTCATAGCGATCGCAGTTGAGTTAGATTAAGTGACCAAACAGAGATCTCAATTGCTGTTGATTTGAGGTTTCTTCCCTCTTTAAAGGCTTAACTGTTGCTGGGCAAGCTGATAGTATAGTCCTTGTTGAGCAATAAGTTCCTGGTGGTTTCCCTGTTCGACAATTATGCCTCGGTCGAGAACAATAATTGAGTCGGCTTCTCTGACTGTAGAAAGACGATGAGCGATGATCAAAGTAGTCTGCTGGTTTGCTCGTCGAAGCAGATTATCTTGGAAACGCCGTTCCGATTCCGTATCAAGGGAACTAGTAGCCTCGTCCAGAATTAAGATAGCGGGATCTCCGAGAAAAGCACGGGCGATCGCAATTCGTTGTCTTTGTCCTCCAGAAAGACTTTCACCCCTTTCCCCAACCTTAGTGTTATAGCCCAAAGGCATAGCCTGAATAAAGGCATGGGCCTCTGCCAGCTTAGCGGTGGCGATCGCCTGTTCGAGAGTATATTCTGGTCGATAGAGAGTGATGTTATCGAGGATAGTCCCCGAAAACAAAAAGCAGTTTTGCGGTACAACGCCCATTTGCGATCGCAACGATTTGAGCGAAACATGCTTGAGGTTGTGTCCATCAACCAAAATCTGACCGCTAGTAGGATAATATAAGCCCTGAATTAGCTTAACCAAAGTGCTTTTCCCCGAACCGCTACGCCCCACAATCGCCACGGTTTGTCCTGCCGTTATTTCTAGCGAGATGTTCTGTAAGATATTTATCTCTTCATGATCGTCATAGCGAAAGGTAACATTGTCCAAAACTAAATCTCCCTTAAGCTTGGGTAGCACTAATTTTGGTTCTTGAGCCGACTCTTCAGGTTTAGAGTCAAAGACATCGTTGAGCCGCTCGACGGAAATTAGCACCTCCTGCAATTCATCCCACAGACCAACTAAAACCATAACGGGACTAATAATATGACCCTTCATCATATTAAAAGCAACATATTGACCAATAGTTAAATTGCCTTGAATAACTAAGGTTGCACCATACCAAAGCAGCATTCCCCCACCAATCGAGTTGATTAGTCCACTTAGCAAACCCAAATTAATCGCCAGTTTTTGCCCTTTAAACTGCACATTGAGCTGGCGAGTCAACAAATCCTCCCAGCGCCAGCGCAAATCTTGTTCGGCAGTAACGGCTTTGACTGTAGATATGCCCGTCATCATCTCCACTAAAGAAGAATTCTGATCGGCAGTAGCATTAAACCTCTGCCGAGAAACTTTCCTGAGCAAAGGAGTAGCAGCCAGGGTCAAAATAACGATCGGGGGAATCAACAGCAGGATCAAAACAGTAAGCTGCCAATTGTAATAGAGCATCAATCCCAGATAAACAAACCCTGTCAGGAAATCCAGCCAGGATAGCATCACATTCTGAATCAAAAACTGCTGAATCTTTTGATTTTCCTGAACGCGAGTAATAATATCGCCGACGCGACGAGATTCAAAAAACTTGAGCGGTAAATTCAAAGCATGATTGACAAACCCCCCAATCATAGTTAGATCAAGACGATTAGCCAAATAGCTGAGCAGATAGCTACGCACCGAAGACAAGCCGATATTCAATGCACCAAACATCAGCATGCCGATAATCAGAACGTTCAGGGTCGATTGGCTACGGTTAACCACCACTCGATCAAGAATGATTTGTGTAAAAAGGGGTGAAATTACCCCCAAGATCTGAATCAAGACCGAGGCGAGAATAATTGTCACCCCCAGCGAACGGTAGGGCAGCAGCAGATAAAAAAACCGACTCAAAGAACGTTTTTCCGTGGGTGCTTGGTATAAATTCTCGGTTGGGTCTAGCAATAGAGCATATCCAGTCCAGCCAGCTAGAAACTCGGTGCGTCCGATTTGGCGTATCCCCGAAGCAGGATCAGCAACCAATAGGCGATCGCCTTTAAGGCGGTAAACAACTACATAGTGATCTCCCTCCCAATGGGCAATCCAGGGGTTTTGCTGCTGGACAATTCGACTAAGACTGGCTCTGACTGGTCGAGCGTGGTAACCCAGGCTTTCTGCTGCTTTAGCCATGCTCTTGAGAGAAGATCCCGAACGCCCGATGCCAATTAATTTACGCAGATAGTTAATGCTGACCCGCTTCCCCCAATAGCGACTAATCATTGCCAGACAGGCAGCCCCACAGTCGGAGGAGCTTTGTTGCTCGATATAAGGGTAAGTTCGCCATAGAACACGACGACGTTTAATCGGTTGAGGATAATCGACTTTTTGAAGCTGTTGATTCGCCGTCTCCTGAGAGTTATCAGGGTCAGCATGGTAACTAAGGGCAACACTGGTATGGTTGATGTTTGCTAGGGCATTCACCTCTCGATGATTGCTCTTGACTGTCATTTTTTCTTCAGACTGCAAGCGAGAGTCGGTAGACCAGGCTGTAGCCAATTCGGGCGCCAGCTCGGCAAAAACTTGCCAGTTTTTTTGGGGCAATTGATAGATGGTTAAATTGGTTTGTGCCACCCAAGCAGCGGCGGCGGAACAGGTTTTAGAATCACCGATACTGACTGCTTGACCTTCAAATTGACCTTCACGTAGCCAAAAACGAGTGCAGCCCTCGGTGTCTATCTGCGCTCTGGCTTTGACTTTCTGCTCGACTAAGTAGGGAAGTAGCTGTTTGAGTCGATGGCTAGCGAGAGAACGTAATTCGGTTAAAGTTTTAAAAAAAATGAGTTTTTGATATTGCTGAGTTTCAATTTGCCACTTTTGCTTCAATTCTGGAAGCTTTTCTAATCCAGACTTTAATTTTGCTGCGGTAATTTTGGCAATACGACTATCGCTGGCGGCGATCAATCTATAGGGAAGCGCATTTTCAGTCCCAAGACATTCCCCTCCGCAGATAGCACCCTCGGAAATTACATTTGTCGAAACTTCTCTTTGTTTATCAACATCAAAACCCAACAGTCGCAATCGTCCTTCACAGACTAGAAAAAAATCCTGGGGAAGAGAATTATTTAAAGTACCTGAATATGTTGCTAGTTCTTCTCCTAATTTTACTTCCAGAACTTCAAAATTTTGGCTCAGGCTAGTTACCAGCTCTGTTTGGGCTGGAGAAAACTGCTGCTGTTGTAATAGATATAATAAAGCAACATTTGTTGCTTTTGAGTTTTCAGCAAAGGCTGTCGAACTTATTTTGGTAATATCCACTGTGTTCAAATCCATAAAGAGCTGACAACAATAAATCTTGAGCAAGATACTTACTGCTGGTTGTCTAAAAACTAGTTTTGGGCAAATGGCTCAAAGCTATAGTTGCCGCCGTAGTTTTTCCAATCTGTGCTTATCCTCGGCGATAGTTTAAATCGCGAATCTCTAAATTTAGGCTGAAGAGGTCTAATACTCTCATTCCACCCTTGACTCGTTGTGATTGACGTTCAGCTTTTTCTAAATAACTCAAGTCTTGCAGTTTTCGGGCAGGTTTCGGACTTGATTCTGGGCGATATCGCTGCTGCTGGGTAACGGGAATCTCGTCCACCTGTTGAAATTTTTGCTCCCGATAACTTTTCATCAAGCGATTATAGGTGCGATGGGGAATATAGTGGAGAGGATTGTATCCCGCAAAGCGTAGAATTAGTAAACACGCCCAGGAATATTTTCCCGATAAAATCGCCTCAACTACTCGATCAAACTGATCCTCAGTCATAGTCTTAGTGGATTGTGAATCTTGATAATAGTTACGCTGCATGGTTTTTCCTCGGAATTAAGTAAAGTGTTTTACAAATCAATACCGTCTTGCTCTAGCTTCTTGATCGGATCGAGTAAGACATCTATTATTCTGCGCCGACGAATAATAATATTGGCGGTGGCAGTTTGTCCTGGCTTAAAGGAGATTTTTCTCTGCTCGTCGTTAATATAGTTGCGTTCTAAGGCTATTTTTACTTCGTACACTGCCCCTAGCTGCTCGTCATCTTTGGTATCGGACGAGATGGAGACAACTCTCCCAGGGGTTACGCCATAGTCTTGATAGGCATAAGCATCAAACTTCACCTGGACAGGCATTCCTGGTTCGATAAAGCCTGCATCGCGATCTGGCAGCATTGCCAAAAGTACCAGCGGCGAGCCATGAGGCGCAATCTCTGCTACTGTTTCTCCTGTCTGCACTACTTTGCCTGTGTTGGTAACATTAAGGGCAAGAACGGTGCCTGCTACGGGCGATCGCAAATATCTTTTGTTGAGCTGAGTCTTCGCATCGGCTAGCTGGTTTCGGACTTCAATAATTTTGGTATTAGTTTGATTAATATCAAGCTTTAGCTGCTGTATTTTTTGCTCGGTATCCAATTGGCTTTTCTGTCTCTCAGCTTTCTTGTGAGCCAATTCTGCCCGAAGCCGTTCAATTTCTCTCTGAGTCGTCAACAGTTCTCCTTGACTCTGGGTAATGCTTGCTCCCATCTCTCGCAAAGACTGTTCGGACTGAAATATTTGCGCACTAATGTCACTAATACTTTGCAGTTTATTATCAATTAACTGTTGTTGAGCCTGACTTTGGGCTTGAGTTGCTTGGAAAACAAATTCTTGAGACACTGCTCCTTGTTCTAGCAGAGGCTCTAGCCTTGATATTCTGGCTTGATGTTCGACTAATTCTGACTTAATTTGGGCTAGTTTTTCCCGTTCGAGTGCAGCTAAATTTTTAACTTCTTTCTGTCTGGTTGTATAGGCTGCTATTTCCTTTCTTTGTTGAGCTAATAAGCGACGAGTAATTGCTGCCTGTTCTTGAGCCGAAGCGATCGCCGCTTGTTGAGACTCTATTTCCGCCTGGGCGATCGCCTGATGGGTATTTCTTTCAATCTCTGTCTGGCTTAATAACTGATGCTTCTGGCTTAACTCTAATTTATGAGCTGCAAGCATCTCTTCTAGTCGGGTAACCTCTCCTAATTGTCGTTCGGGGTTTAATTCGGCAATTAATTGTCCTGCGGCAATTTCTTCTCCCTCTGCGACGGCAATCTGACTGATTTTGGCTGAGTCGAGGGATTCAATTTTATAGGCTTCTCCTTTTGGGATTAATTTACCCTGCGCCTTGCCAATCTTTTCTACTTCGCCCAGCCAAGCCCAGGCTGTAAACAAAAACAAAAATACTATTCCACTCAAAATTAACCTCAGAGGCAAATTAGAAGGGGGTTCTTCTAACAATGATTGCATTGACGGCGACCATTGCTCTATCTTTGCTGAAGTTACAGTAGAATCATCTTCTGCCGTGAGACTTGAACTATTGTTAGCAACTATTTGCCTGTGGTCAGTTTTTTGCCCTAATGCTTCTGAGTCAGAAATTGCGAGAGAATTTGCCAAATTTTGATTGTGGTATCGGACGGGCAAATACCGCCTGAGATTAGACACCATAGACAGTATCTTCATAAAACTAATAAACTTATCGATTGTTTTGATTTTGGAAATATCCAAGAAGACAGCTTCTAGTCAGCAGACGCAAAACTATTGCGACCAACGATTATTAGTAGCGCAAATTTACCCTGAAGAATTACCTCAAGGATTGGCTTTACGCCCCTAACTTTGTGAGAAGACACCTATGTTAAACAGAGGTGTTTGGATAACTGCAAATCTTTGGTTTACATCTCAGTCGAGATAATCCATGACAACAACAAGCTGGCTTGAAGAATTTTGATAATTTGACGATCAATTTGTATCAAAGATAGCAATTTAACTGTGAGGAACTTGTGAGCATACAAACAAACTTCGATGAAATTAGGCTATCAAATGAGGCGCAGCAGGACCAGAAGCAGCTTTAACACTGAAGCGTCCAAGTTTAAATGTCCCTGGCAGATTTTTAACTCGGTAAGGCTCAAAGCACAAACAGAATTATTGTTAAGGCTCTCGAAGAATATTTGGATAAATACGAAGGAAGATATGAATGAAGCGATCGCTTTTTTAAAATCTCTTAAATCGATAAATTAACCGCAGTATCGCTGTTCGGGGAGGCGAGCATAACTTAGAAGCTACATAGAAAACTGATATAATTTCTGGTATGTTTATTTTGCGAATATAAAAATGGCAAATACATCGATTCATTTACCAGACGAAATATCAGCGAGGTTGAAGAAATACTCGGACAAAATTGGCAAAGCTCAAAGCACGAACAAAATTATTGTTAACGCTATCGAAGAATATTTAGATAGATACGAAGGAAAATATGAGTGGAGCGATCGCTTTTTGAGTTGGTCTGGCGGAGAAGAAGAAGCTGACGGTTTGGAGTTAGATCGTTCTGTTTGGAGAGAAATCGAGCTTTGAAATATTTATTGGATACGACTACTGTTTCTGACTATTTGCGAAAGAATAAGGCTGTTGTCAAACACGTTCATAACATTCCACCCCAGGAACAAGCTATTTCGACAATTACCAAATTTGAGATTGCTTATGGATTAGCAAACAAACCCAGCTTAATCAAAAAGTACCGCTTTCAACTGTCAGAACTCTATCAAAAAACCAATAATTTAGTTGTCGATGCCGAAATTGCCGATTTAGCTGGTCAAATTAGAAGTGAATTAAAAAAAGCAGGTACTCCTATCGGCGTTCCTGACATCTTAATTGGTGCTACTGCTTGTCTCCACAATTTAACCGTTGTCACCAGTAACGTTAAAGATTTTTCCAGAATTGAGCGCCAACTAAATACAGTTGATTGGAAACTAGATAACAGAGATTTTGCTTGAGCGATCGCCCTACCCACATTCTGCGATAAAAGCGATCGCTTTTTATCCCTCTTTTATCGCTCCTTAAATTAACCACAGTTTCGCTTTTCGGGGAGGCGATCGCCTGCGTTATCTGTCCGATAGGCTGTTAGAGTTATTTTGCCAGATTCAGATACTTTGATGCCTCAAGCGATCGCAACTAGTCAAGGCGCAATACAGCCAGCTAGAGGC
>JBCBWB010000070.1:0-24721 GCA_039817275.1 Cyanobacteria bacterium J06648_1
GATAAGTTGGGTATCTAAAGATGAATCACCAACAGCTATTAGTTGCTCTATTAGAGTGTTCCTTTGGTGGAGAGAGGAAACTACTCAAACAAAACGAATATCTAGCTAACGATCGTTTCGCCTCAATTCTGAAACAAGTAGCAGCACAAGCACAAGAAAATCATCGGCAGAGTTGGGCAAAAATCCAATATCTTCTAGGCTTGGTTTATTTCTATCACGTTGAGGATTCTGCCTTATTAAAACAAGCGATCGCCTATTTTAATAAGGCACTGACGGTCTTTTCTGAGTCTGATTTTCCCGTAGAATGGGCGACTGTTCAGAATTATTTGGGCAATGTTTGTCGTCGTCTAGATGAAGGTGAACTGGAGACAAACATTAGCAAAGCGATTGCTTTTTATCAAAATGCACTGAGAGTCCGTCAACGGGATCTGTATCGGCAAGAATGGTGTTCCACGCAATATAATTTGGGGGTTGCCTATGGGATGCTAGCCGATGTCGTAGTAGAAACAGATCGAGATAGTTGTTTGGCACAAGCAAAAGCCTGTTTCGAGAATTTTCTCGATGTAACCACTCCCGAAGATGAGCCAGAATGGGCAGAAACTAAGATAGCTGTGGGTGCTTTAACTCAAGAACTAGAAGGCGAAATAGTCGATCGTTTACGCTATGCTTTAAATTGTTATCAAGAACCACGAAAAGTAGCTGAAGCTAGAGGAGATAGGGAAGTAGTGGCTTCTGCTTGCGACTACTTGGGACATGGTTATCGAGAACTAAGCAAGCACGAAAATACACAGGTCAATCTAGAACGGGCATATTATGCTTATCGTCATGCTTTGGGAATATACGATCGCGCTACTCAACCCTATAATTGGGCTGCAACACAAAACGACCTTGGCTTAGTATTAATCGCCGCAGGAAAAATAGAACAGGCGATCGCCTGTTTTCAGCAAGCTCTAACGGTTTTTACACCGACTACTTTTCCCGTAGAATGTTCGCGTATTGGTCGCAACTTGGGCAATCTAGCATACGATAATCGGTTATGCTTGAAGGCAATCGCAGGATACGAACGGGCAATTGAAGCCGTAGAAATTAGTCGCGATCGCACTAACTCTGACGAACAGCGACAGGCAATTATACAAAAAGCCCTAGATGTCTACTCGCGGATGGTACAAGCCTGCATCGAGTCTGGAACAGAAGCACATTTAGCTAAGGCAATAGAAACGGTAGAGCGTTCCCGCAGCCGTTACCTAACAGATTTAATTGCCACTCACGACTTGTATCAGCAGGGGGATATTTCCCAAGGTGTAAGATCGAGTTTGGCTAAGTACGAACGACTTCAACAGCAAATAGATGAGTTGCGCTCTCGATATGACAAGAAAATAAACCCAGATGACGATTCAATTCGGAATTCTTTTAAAAGCGCGGTAGATATAAAAAACAACCGTTGGGAAATTCCACCAGAAGCTATTCTACAGCTAGAAACTTGGGAGGTGGAGAAAAAAGAAGTATGGCAAGAACTGAGAAAATCCGATCCAGTATTAGCAGGACAGGTTCGGGTAGAACCACAGGAATTTAGTCAGCTACAAAAGTTGATTGACTCACCGACGACAGCGATACTTAGCTTCTATTCCGCATTTGACCATACCTATATCTTTGTTTTAAGTCAGTCGGGCATTTGCTATCATCTTTGTCCGAATCAAAGCCTGGAACATTTGAACGCCTGGTTACAGGAAAATTGGTTTGAACCCTATCAGAGTGGTGACTCGCAGAAGAAAAGTTGGATTGCCAACATGGAGTCAACCTTACAGCAGTTAGCCACAAAGTTAGACCTAGATGGATTAGTAAATAGCTGCCTCGCAGATTTAACCGAACTAATTATTGTTCCCCATCAGCTACTCCACTTAATTCCCTTTGCAGCCTTACCTCTAGGGGATGAAAGCTATTTTGGAGATCGCTTTGCCTTACGAGTTGTTCTTAGCTGTCAGGTTTTGGCTTTTTGCCAAGAAAGAAAACAAAATCTTCCGCCTTTTGCCTACGGTACGGTAGTTTATTCACAATCGGGACTGGCTTTTTCTAAAATTGAGGAAAAATTAATCGCCCAGATGTACGGCGTTCCTCTTCATCGTCGTCTCAAGGAAGAACGGGCAAATAAAGATAACTATCATCGTTTATTACACGCCGAAAAAGTGCAGGCTATCCTTTCTAGTCACCACGCCAAATTCGATCTAGCCAATCCTCTAGATTCCGAACTTACCCTAGCTAACAGCAAACTGACATTACTAGAATTATTAACCCTCAAATGGCGCATGACAGAGTTAAATGAGGTCTTCTTAAGCTGTTGCGAAACAGGTTTGGGTAATCCCGCAGCAACCGACGATTTACTTACCCTAGCAGCAGGATTTCTCTGTTCTGGGGCAAGAAGCGTAATTAGTTCTCTTTGGGTAGTAGATGATGGTAGTACCGCCCTGCTTTCCTTTTTCTATCATCAAGCCAGACTAAACGGATTGAGTCGCCCTTATGCTCTACAACAGGCGCAAAGAAGACTGCGTAATTTGAGCGATCGCGATTTAGAAACAGCCGACAGAGATTTCCAATCTGCTTTACTAGCTAGAAAGAAAAAACAAAACGCACTCGAACAAGAAAAAAGCGATCGAGAATATTTTTTTCGCTCCCGAATTTGGCAGTTGATTAGCGAGGTATTAGCGGAAAAGCGATCGCAGCCCCTATCCCATCCTTTTTATTGGGCTGCTTTTACCTGTCAGGGTTTAGCTTAATCGTGGTTTTTGCAGTATTGAAAGAGCGATTGAAAATAATCTATTCTGCATAAATACTCCTGAACATCACGAAAGTTTTTTAAGAGAACTTTTTTCTGAGGACAGGAGGCTATATTGAAATTAATTAAGAATGTAGTGGCGATTTTACTATTAAGCTGGTTTGGACTTACTTGTTTTAAGTTAGGTTGGTACTCTAGGGATAATCCGTTGGTTCGCCCCGTAGTTTCCTCAGTATTGGGTTTGGAGAAGGAAAGAAAACAAGCAGATCCTGGACTATGGGAACAGATACAAGAGATGATCGATAACGAATAGGCGGCATTAACAGCCTAGAGCCATCTATGTTAATGATATCCGCGTTCTCTAACTAACTTGGCGAATCAAACTACTTGCAGTTCTATTTTCTTGCCCAAAGCTGCCAGAGATTTTTCAATAGTACTCAATTTAGTTCCATGTCGGGGATCGAGAATTCGTCTAACTTCTTTTTCATCCACCTCTATTAATTTAGCTAATTGCACCTTAGTTATTCCTGCCTCTTTCATTGCTAAATAAAGAGTGGCTTTGAGTGCAGTTTGAACGGGTAAAACAACAATATATTCTCCTGCTTGTATTGAACTAGGTTCGGGGATTTCTAATTTATCGTCGATTCTAGCTGCGATCGCTTCTTCTAAACAGTCTGCTGCTTCGACTAATCCTTGCCGTTCGGTGTCTGCTTGGGTAATAGCTTCTGGTAAGTCGCGAAAAGTAATTACAAAACCGCCGTCAACATTATCGGGAGTAAAGTTAGCTGGATAAGAAAATTTTTTCATAGCGATATTCTGGTTATAATTCATCCTCTTTAATTCCTAGCTGAGATAACATTGCTTTTAACGTTCCCGTTTTTAATTCGTCTTTAGGATTTCTAATAATTGTCATGCGATGCACTGCGGTCTTGTTGGTTTCCTATAAAGAGCAAGTGCATCAAGACGCGATCGCCAAAATAAAGAGTGATATGTGAGCCTTTACCACGCTTCTTGTCTAATCTAACTGAGATATTCTTAGCTTTAGCTAGCTTCTTTATTTTCCGAATAAACTCACTTCCCTTCATAAGTTAATTATCGGACATATTTGTCCGATAGTCAAAAGGTAGTTTTATATTTTCGGTTTTCTCAA
Source organism: Cyanobacteria bacterium J06648_1 (assembly GCA_039817275.1). Taxonomy (GTDB): domain Bacteria; phylum Cyanobacteriota; class Cyanobacteriia; order Cyanobacteriales; family Xenococcaceae; genus Waterburya. Next base: position 3,921 of record JBCBWB010000070.1, read on the forward strand.
GAAGATGTTTCAGTAAGACATTGCTTGACTTCTGCACTCAAAACTTCATCCATCCAAGCATTAATGCTTTTATTTGCTTTTTTAGCAGCTAAATAAATTTGACGATGGTTTTCGGGAGTAGTTCTGAAAGGTAGTTTGCCTGAAAAGGGTTTATCTGGTTCTTCTCCTAATTCGGCGCACCATTCTAAGTAGTCATTTACCGAGTTGTGAAACTCTGTTTCTAATTCAGCAACTGTAGTGCCTTTAAAGGTAATTACATCTTTAATATCTAACACCTTGCCAAACAAAATTCCTGCTGTTTCGTCAATTTCAATGTGAGCGGTGTATCCTTTGTATTTCATAGTCGATTGTTAAATTAATATTCTTCAGATTGAATATCAGCATTTTCTAAAAATTCTCTGACAGATTTGACTGCCCCTTTGTCTGTTTCTTTTTCTGGATGTGGTTCGTGAAAAACCGCTTTGACACCATTCAAAGATACTCTAACTCTAGAACCTCTGCCCTGAGATACATCTGCCCCAAGAGCTTTGAATAGTTTTTCGATACTCGTCCACTTGATATCAGAACGAATTGGCGCATCGAATATTGCCCTTAAAGTCTGGCGATGTTTATTATTCATGCAGCATCTTTAATTGATTCAGGCGATCGCATTTTTAAATAGATATTTGATGTTTTGTATATATATGATATCAAAAACTGATATCTAGCGTCGATTGAGATATAGCGATCGCTCACAAATAAAACTAAAATAAAGATAGTAAAATCATTTAAAGCTGAATGAAAACTAATAAAGCTTCCCATCAAGAGTCTAAGCAAAAACTCACCAGAGACAATCCTTTGACAGGCATCGCTGGTAAATTTGGCGGAGAATTTTGGTTAGAAACTCAGTCGGAAATAGAACGTTCACGCAAAGCAGATAGGGAAGAAACTAATAAGCTTCTAGACACTGAATCGGAAGAGCAAGATTGATGTATCTTCTTGATACCAGTGTTGTTAGTAACTTTTTGGATGAACGACGTTACTATCCTCAACTCACAGCTAGAATTTTGAGTCAACCACCTGAACACATATTTATTAGCATCATTACTGTTGAAGAAATACTACGGGGTGCTTTGGCTTCTGTGCAAAAGGTAAAACGAAATTCATCAGTGATAAAAGCTTACAAGTATTTCGAGGACTTGTTTGCTGCGCTTCATCAATTTAAAATTTTGTCATATATTTCAGAAGCCGAAAATATTTATCAGTCTCTTTCAGCCAAAATAAAACGAATAGGAACACAAGATTGTCGTATTGCTACAATTGCTCGCGCCAACAAATTTACTCTGATTACAGTTAATGTTAATGATTTTGTCAGTATTGGTCTTACTGATGTAGAAGATTGGACGAGATAGCGATCGCTTGGATAAATTCTCGGTAGTTCTGTAAAAGTAATGATCTAAAATAAGCTTTGACCTTAAATAACTTGAGAGAAATGCCGAGTTGTCCAAGCTGTCATTCTGAGAAAATTGTCAAAAATGGTGCAGCGCATTTGCGCAGATCGTCGTCGCAGCCCCTTCGGGGCAGTCCGCCCTGGCGGGCTAGAAGCCAGAGGCTTCGCACGACTGGGAAGCTTCGCTTCCGCTTCACAACGGAAAACAAAGGTTTAGATGTAATCAATGTCATCGTCAATTTGTAGAGAATCCTCAAAAAATCGTCGTTAGTCAAGAAAAACGAGAGTTGATTGACAGACTCTTATTGGAGAGAATTTCGTTGGCAGGTATCGCAAGAGCAGTAAAAGTGTCAGAAAAGTGGCTTCAGACCTATGTTAATGAAAAATACGCTCTTGCTCCGCGAGAAATAAACGTCACTCCCAAAAAAAAGGCAAATTGACCCTACAATGTGATGAACTCTGGTGCAGCGCATTCGCGCAGACCGCCGCTAGGCGGCTAGAACGCATTCGCGTTCGCGTAGATTGTAAAGGAAATAAACAGTGGGTCTGGTTAGCTTTGGACTCTAAAACTCGTGAAATTGTTGGGGTTTATATTGGCGATCGCGACGAAAAAGCAGCTAGAAAACTATGGGATTCTTTGCCACCAGTCTATCGTCAATGTGCAGTTGCTTATACTGACTTTTGGGCAGCTTATGGAATAGTCTTTCCGAAAAAACGTCACAAAGCAGTAGGAAAAGAGACAGGTAAGACTAGCTATATCGAGCGATTTAACAACACTCTCAGGCAAAGAGTATCGCGCCTGGTTAGGAAGACTCTATCATTTTCTAAAAAGATTAAGAATCACATAGGAGCTATCTGGTATTTTGTGCATTACTATAATGCTTCATTACCTCTTTAGCACTACCTTTTATTGTTACTCTACACAGCTATCTTTTTTGTATTTTTATTTATTCCACAGTTACTGATTTTGCCAGATTCCTTGGCTGGTCAACATCCAACCCTTTAATCGCTGCAATGTGATAAGACAACATCTGCAAGGGAATTACCGACAGCACGGGAGATATCAACTCATCTACTTCTGGTACAGTAAGAATATCATCAAAAGTATGACCTGCATCTTGAGCATTCATTGCGGTAGTTACGCCAATTAAACGGGCATCTCTAGCTTTGGCTTCTTGAGCATTAGAAATTACCTTTTCGTAAACGCTTCCAGGCATAGCTACGGCGACTACAGGCACTTTATTATCTAATAGGGCGATCGGTCCATGCTTCATTTCCCCTGCGGGGTAGGCTTCGGCATGAATATAGGAGATTTCTTTGAGCTTTAATGCACCTTCGAGGGCGATGGGAAAGTTGATACCCCGTCCGATAAAGATAAAGTCTTCGGTTTCGGCGGTGAAGTCGTGTGCCAACTCTTCAATGTATTCGGCTTGAGTATCGAGGATAGTTTCTATCTGGCTGGGGATGTGACGTAAGCCTTCGATAATTTCGCCAATTTTTTGATTGGATATGGACTGGCGACGATAGGCTAAATCTAAACTCAAGAAATAAAAGCCCATGGTTTGAGCGATAAAAGTTTTGGTTGCCGCTACGCCAATTTCTATCCCTGCCTGGGTATCAATAATGCGATCGCAAATTTGAGCAATTGTACTCTCAGCACGGTTGGTGATGGCTAACAGTTTTGCCTGAAATTTTGGTTCAAGACTGGCGCGTCTGGCACGTTCGGATTCTAAAGCAGCAATGGTGTCGGCAGTTTCACCCGATTGAGTAACGCCAATAGTCAGAGTATTGGGAATAATTGGTTTGGGAGAGTAGCGAAATTCCGAAGCGTAGTCAACCGTGGTCGGAATACCCGCTATCTGTTCGAGCAAATACTTTCCTACTAATGCTGCATGCCAGCTTGTACCGCAGGCGACAATTTGAATATGCTCTAAATTATCAGTAAGGCTAGGAGTTAACCCCAGATTGATCGGGCTATAGTCAGGATTTTCATCGGCATGCCAGTTAGGATTGATATAGCTGTCTAAACTAGTGCGGACTACAGATGGCTGCTCATAGATCTCCTTGAGCATGTAATGACGGAAACCCTGTTTTTCTACCTGAACGGGATTCCAATCGAGAGTGCGGGGGAAACGTGACAGTCTAGAACCTTCAAAGTCATAAATTTCTACTCCTAGAGGTGTTAGACGTGCTAAATCTCCGTTTTCTAGGTTAAGAATAGTGCGAGTGTGGGGCAGTATGGCGGTCATGTCCGAAGCACAAAAGAATTCACCCTGCCCAAAACCCAATACCAAAGGTGCTTGCTGACGAGCAACGATCAGCTCATAGGGATGTTCGGCACTAACTACCGCGATCGCAAATGCTCCTGATAAATGAGCGATCGCTTTTTGTACCGCTGCCATTAAAGAATCAGATTCGGACAGAAATTGGGTAATTAGGTGAGGAATAACCTCCGTATCGGTTTCTGAGCTAAATTTAATCCCCTGGCTGATTAATTCCTCTTTTAGCTCTAGATAATTCTCAATAATGCCGTTTTGCACTACTGCTAAAGTGCGATCGCTATTTAAATGGGGATGAGCATTATGTTCCTCTGGCTTACCATGGGTAGCCCAACGAGTGTGTCCAATACCCATCTGTGCGTTGTGCAAGCTGTGTTCTAGCTTTTCTCTCAGGTTGAATAATTTTCCCTTGGCTTTAACACAGTTGACTTGACCCTCTTCTACAGTGGCAATACCTGCCGAGTCATAGCCCCGATACTCCAATCTTTCCAAACCAGATACCAAAATTTCTGTGGCTGCTTGAGTACCGATGTAACCAACAATTCCGCACATATTAGGCTATGTTTTCTAAAATTTTATTGATCGCCTTAAGTGTATATCACAATTATCAAAATAATGGCTAGAAATTATCTGATTCTGGCAAAACAGCACCGTTTTTGTTGAGGAATAAATTGCCCGCCGCATCGTTTTGATAAACACAGTCAATTTTGGGTTTCCCTTCTAGTGGTCCAATAAAGCCGAAGGTGTTCATCCGTCGTTTACAGTCTTTTACCTGTTCAGAACTGACCAAGCTTTGCTGTTCTAAAATCGACCAGTTGGTACGGCGTAAAACACATCCAGGCTGCATACTTGGTTGGGTAAGATAAACGCTAAAGGGATTGAGAGTTAAAAACACTCGCATATCAGTTACGATCGCACTAGCGCCGAACTGCTGACAAATCTCAGGGTTGGGTGCTTTGCGGTCAATTTGGAGGCTGGAATCGACAGACGTTATGTTATCGGTAGGACTAGACAAACTAAGGGATAGTCCAATCACGATACCCACGACAAAGACACTTGCCAAGATAGCTATCTTGGCGATGTCAAAGGGATTTTTCTTTTCGGGCGGGTTAGGACTGGAACGATAGTTGTTCGGCTGTCTAAAGCGATCGCCGCGCTCACGCTCATTGCGATAGTTCCCGTTACCATTATTGTTGCGATTTCTACGAGCCATAAGTGATTACTAATTACTAATTACTGATTACTGACTACGTCCTCGAAGGAGCATTACTGATTACTGACCAGGTACATGCGGCACAGCGCTTTAGCGCAGATCGTCTACGACTGGGACGCTTTGCGTCCGTGCCTTTGTCGAAGGAGGATTACTATTTACTAATAGGTATATTGTTTTATTTTAAAAGTTTGGATCCGAGTTACGACGATCGCTGATAGGGGTTAATTACCGAACTAGAGTTCGCCAACTTCTATTAAAGTTAAATGCTATTGTAGACGACTTCATTCTGAATTAGAGCAGCTATTTAAGATTAAGCATAAGCACCATGAATGAGCGCCAATTTACGCCACAGCCTACAGCGGATGGTTCATACACTTTTTTCTCCGAAGAATTTCAAGAAACGTTTCACTCATCTTTTGGTGCTAAACAAGAAGCAGAGGTGAGATATATAGAGCCTTGCCTTATTAAAGAACTGGTGGCGGAACAGTCATCGATCAAGATTTTAGATGTCTGCTATGGATTGGGCTACAATAGCGCCGCTGCTTTGGAAGCAATCTGGTCGATTAATCCTCAATGTCAAATAGAATTGATCGCTCTCGAAATAAATTCTGACGTTCCTCGACAAGCGATTTTACAAGATCTGTTAGCACCATGGAATCCTTTGATCAGAGAACTATTAGAGGAATTATCAAATAAATCTAAAGTTTCTCGTGATCTCCTCTCGGCACAGTTATTCTTAGGTGATGCTAGAAATACTATTCAAACGATAGTTGCTCAAGGCTGGCAAGCTGAAGCGATTTTTTTAGATCCTTTTTCGCCTCCCAAATGCCCTCAACTCTGGTCAGTAGAGTTCCTGAAACTAGTTAGCTTATGTCTTGCTCCCCAGGGCAGACTAGCAACCTACTCGGCTTCTGCCGCTGTTCGCTCCGCACTGCAAAAAACAGGGTTACATATTGGTTCCATAACTGGAGCTGGTCGGAAATCTCCTGGAACAATCGCCGCTTTCGAGTATAAAAAGCTACCAGAGCTTTCTGTAATGGAGCAAGAACACTTACGAACCCGTGGGGCAATTCCCTATCGCGATCGCACCCTCCAAGATTTGCCCGCCCAAATCATTGCTCGCAGGCAGCAAGAACAGCAAAATAGCGATTTGGGGTCTACCTCTCAGTGGCGTAAGCGTTGGCTACAGTAAACTTAGCAACAATAGCCATCAGGTGAAATTACTGGCTCACCGATTCTGAGCGATATTTTTGATACAAAATATTTGGTAAAAGTCCGTGTTATGACCGTTACCAAACGCTTAAAATCTCTTCATAATATTTATCGATGGTTATGAAAACAAACTTTGTTTTTGTTTAATCGTTTAGTTTGGAGATTCGAGCTAGGCTATGAGAGTCGGTTTTCAACTGCTTGACTATCAACCCTGCCTGGAAGATTCCCGAAAGCGAACAAAATTTAGTTTTAGCCAGATAAAATTTAAGATTTTCCATAATTTAGAAAATAATGAAAAAAGTTGGCGAGTTTCCTGTAGTGACTCACACTAGTTCTTTAGTAGGTAGCGATCCTGATTTGCATACTGCCAAAATTCTAATTATCGATGAAAACCCTCTGAGTCGAATGACAGCAACTGATTTGCTGTTGCTAGACAATTATCAAGTGGTAGAAATGGATACAGTAGACGCTTCGATCGCCAACCTTGCTGAACAACAGCCAGATTTGATTTTGCTCAATGCCAATCTAAGACAGGTCGATAGTTTTAGTCTGTGCCGTCAACTCAAGAAAAACCACTTAACTAGCAGTATTCCGATTGTCTTTACGACTCTGACTAATAATCGGGAAGAGAAAATCAAAGCGATGGAAGCAGGAGGGAGCGATGTTTTAGTTAAACCTCTTAATCGAATTGAACTTTCTACCAGAGTCAAGTCGTTAATCGCCCAAAAGCGAATCAGTGATGGACTAAATCAAACCGAGCAGGTTTTATTTACTATTGCCAAAGCGATAGATAGCCGTGCCGTGACCAAGGGAGGAAGCGTCCGCGTCGCTTCTTTGATCGAATCTTTTGGCAATTATTTGGGCTTAAGTAAGCGGGAGATCGACGATCTAGCTTTTGCCGCCTATCTACACGATATTGGCACGATTGCTATTCCTGATGCCGTGATGCTCAAGGCAGGAGAATTGACCAGCGAAGAACGCGAATTAATTAGGCAACATGTTTTGGTAGGAGAAGAAATTTGTCAGCCTTTACGCCACCGCAGTGGAGTATTGCCCATTATGCGTCATCACCACGAACGCTGGGATGGCACAGGCTACCCTGATGGTTTGGTGGGAGCCAGAATTCCCTATCTAGCCCAGGTGTTCCAGATCATTGATATTTACGATGCTCTGACGAGCGATCGCCCCCATAAGCAAGCCTACAGCGCCGAGTCAGCACTAGCGATTATTCTGGAAGAAACCAACAAGGGTTGGCGAAATCCCCAATTAACAGCACAATTTACCAGTTTTATTCACGCTCAAGCCTAGTTTATGCTATTTGACCCCAATTAGTCTTTAGTTCGCCCCCTGGTGGGCTAAAGCATGTTTAGTTAGGGAAATTAGTAAAAAAGCCACTTAATGGCAGATAATAAGAGGCGGGGAATCTGATTGAATCAAAATAACTACCCATAAGCCATGGCTAAGACTAAGCGTAAAACCTTTTTGTTGGATTTTGAAAAGCCTCTAAGTGAATTAGAGTCCAGAATTGAACAAATAAAGACCCTAGCAGAAGAAAACCAGGTAGACGTTTCTACCGAAATATCTCAGCTCGAAGTCCGAGCAGGAGAACTGCGTCAAGAAATATTCAGCACTCTTACCCCTGCTCAAAGACTACAGTTGGCTCGTCATCCTCGTCGTCCCAGCACCCTCGACTATGTCCAAGCGATTAGTGATGAATGGCTAGAACTGCATGGCGATCGCGGTGGCTATGACGATCCTGCATTAGTGGGAGGAGTAGCTAGAATTGAGGGTCGCCCCGTGGTCATCGTCGGACATCAGAAAGGTCGAGACACGAAAGATAATGTTGCCCGTAATTTTGGTATGGCTTTTCCTAGTGGCTATCGAAAGGCACTGAGACTAATGCAGCATGCTAATAAGTTTGACATGCCGATTTTGACTTTTATTGATACCCCAGGAGCCTGGTCTGGGGTAGAGGCCGAAAAGCTGGGTCAAGGAGAAGCGATCGCCTACAACCTGCGAGCCATGTTTGGCTTTGAGGTACCAATTATTTGTACCGTAATTGGGGAAGGTGGTTCGGGTGGAGCGCTGGGAATTGGCGTCGCAGATCGCCTGCTGATGTTAGAACACTCCGTCTACACCGTGGCGAGTCCTGAAGCCTGTGCCGCCATTCTTTGGAAAGATGCCCAGAAATCAGACCGCGCGGCTGCTGCTCTGAAGATCACCTCTGGAGATTTATCTGAACTGGGTTTAATTGATGAAATTATTCCCGAACCTAGTAGTGGCGCTCACGCCAATCCTGTCGAAGCCGCCGCCAAGCTTAAAGCAGCAATCTGGCGACAGATAGAAGAATTATCCCAGCTATCTCCCCAACAGCGGCAAGAATTGCGCTACGAAAAGTTCCGCAATATGGGACGGTATCAGATAGTTCCTGTCTAATCTCTAATTATTGGTTATGGCAGGGATTTTCCAGATCCTGACTCAGAATATATATTTGAGGATGCTATAATGCTAAAGCAACATTTTGTTACACAAATTCTCATGTAGCGTTGTCTCATAAGTTACTAGTTTGCAGCGATTCTACGATTTTACTAGCAATAGAGTCTTAGAGCAGCAGGTGGTTAATGACAGTTAATCTGGTCGTAAAAGCGCTTACCGTATTTTATCCATAGCATCCTCAGTAGCAACAAAACCTACCCATCTAACTCTACTGGCGATTAATGAAGCGATTTTTGGGCAACATGATTAAAGAGCCTTCTTTAACTGTTTGCTAAATTTCATCTGCTATGTTGAATTTTATATTTACTGAGTCGGGCAAATCAGCTTATAAACCATAATGAATCTACCCTCAAATCAACTGAGAGCGATAGTAACAGGAGCAAGTAGTGGTATCGGTCGGGCGACGGCTTTCGCCTTCGCCAAATCTGGGATTGAAGTTGTCTTGGTCAGTCGTTCTGAAGGCAAATTAAAGGCTTTAGCAGCCCAAATCCAGCAAGAGACTCAGGTCAAAGCTCAGGTCTATCCCCTAGACTTAGCTTTGGTCGAAGAAGTTACCACCCAAATTGCAGCTATTTGTGATTCATTTGGTCCGATTGATATTCTAGTTAATAATGCCGGAATGGGTTACACAAATTCTCTGGAAAAAACGACTTTAGCTGACTGGCAAAAAGTGCTTGAGCTAAATTTAACCAGCGTTTTTCAATGTGTTCAGGGAATTTTACCCCACATGCGCGGACGCGCTTCGGGCACAATTATTAATGTTGCCTCGATCGCCGCATCTAATGCGTTTCCTGAGTGGGGTGCCTACAGCGTTAGTAAAGCTGGATTATTAGCCTTGGGTAGGGCGCTAGCAGTTGAGGAAAGAGCTAACGGAATTCGCACAGTGACTATTTCTCCTGGCTCGGTTAATACTCCAATTTGGGATACTGATACCGTTCAAGCAGATTTTGATCGCTCGGCAATGCTTACCCCAGAAATCGTTGCCCAATCTATACTCCATGCGGCTTTGCTACCAAATCAAGCAGTAGTAGAGTCGATGATCGTCATGCCTAGTGGAGGGGCTTTATAAACAAACGTACAAAGCACGCAGACGGGAATAGAATGACTTTTGTTAAAAGTTAAGTAGGGTTGAGGCGCAGCCCTCATCTTCCTAACCCTGGCAATAATTTAGCTCTCAGTTCCCAATGGCGATCGCATATTTAATAGCAAAAGCAAAGAATTGTATTCACAATTAACACATTATGACAATAGTTTCTTCCAACGGTTCTAATCGCTCTGAATCCCTTGGTGATAGTAGTTCTAACCCGCTAAAATCTAGTCTGCTAGATCAAGTTGCCAGTAGACCAGATCGCAATACCCACAACGGTCAGGCTGCTCGAATTAAAGCAACCTCTGAAGCAGCCAAGGAACAAATGATGTCAGCGGTATATAGCATGCTGGAATCAGTTGGTGAAGATCCAGAGCGAGAAGGATTACTCAAGACCCCCAAAAGAGTTGCCGAAGCCATGCAGTTTCTGACTAGCGGCTACAACCAGTCCTTAGAAGATTTGGTCAATGGCGCTATTTTTGATGAAGGACATAACGAAATGGTGTTAGTGAGAGATATTAATTTCTTTAGCCTTTGCGAACACCACATGCTGCCTTTTATGGGCAGAGCGCATGTAGCCTATATTCCTAACCAAAAAGTTGTCGGACTGAGCAAATTGGCTCGGATTGTCGAAATGTATGCTCGTCGTCTTCAAGTACAGGAACGACTAAACCGTCAGATCGCCGAAGCTGTACAAGAGATATTGGAACCTCAGGGAGTTGCCGTGGTTATGGAAGCTTCTCACATGTGTATGTCGATGCGAGGAGTACAAAAGCCAGGCTCTTGGACAGTTACTAGCGCCATGATCGGTGTATTTCAAGATGAGCAAAAAACACGGGAAGAATTTCTAAATCTAATTCGTCATCGACCAAACTTTGGTTGACGGGATGTACACACGCCTCATGTCCCAAATTAAGCTAATTTGAATTTTGATCAAGGTGAACGGTGGAAACTGTTCACCTTTTGCTATTTATTGTTTAAATTTTTGAGTCTAACGGAAGCGAAATAGTTATTTGATTAAAGCTTCAACCACCTTGTTTAAGCCAACAGAGTTTGAAGCCTTGCACAAAATACGATCGCCGGGACACATAACTTGCTTCAACTTTTTAGTCAGAGTCTCGCGATCGCCAAAGCATTCGCTCGGAATCTCTGGCGCGCCGTCAATTATGCCTTGGGTTGCCTTTTCGTCTGCCAACACCATCAGTAAATCTAGGTCTAATTCCTGAACTTTTTCTCCCACTAGACGATGTAGCGAAGATGCATGTTCTCCCAGCTCTTTCATTGTTCCCAGAACAGCTATATGTCGTTTCCCAGGAGTTTCTTTCAACATCTGAATTGCTGCCAGCATTGACTCTAAACCAGCGTTGTAGGTTTCGTCGAGAACTACCAAATCGTCAGGCAGATCATAACGACGCGCTCTTCCTTTGGGTAACTGCACCTTTAAACCTGCTAGCAAAGGGGTCAAGTCGATTTCTAGTTCTTGAGCGATCGCTAAAGCGGCTAAATAGTTGCTGGCGTTGTGTTCTCCTGGTAGGGGTAGGGGAAAACTCTGCTCGGCAACCGTTAACTTGTCTCCGTCGATTGTGCCTGAAACATTACCTCCTGTTAAGCCGTAGGTAATTGTTTTTCCCTGCCAAACTTGGGCGGCGGTGGCGATTAGAAGCTGATTATCGTAGTTGAGGATCGCTGTGCTGCTGAAGGGCATCTGTGCCAAGAGTTCGCATTTAGCCTGGGCGATCGCCTCTCTCGAGCCAAGACGACCAATGTGAGCCGTACCTACATTGGTAATTATGCCAATAGTAGGACGAGCAATATCTGCTAGCAGGGCAATTTCTCCCACACCACGCATTGCCATTTCCACTACCGCATAATCATGTTCGGGAGTAATTTGCAACAGAGTTTTCGGGACACCAATTTCATTATTAAAATTAGCTTCGGTTTTGAGTACCTGCCCTTGAGTACCTAATACTGCTGAAATCAGTTCTTTGGTGCTAGTTTTGCCCACTGAACCTGTAACGCCTATTACAGGAATTTCAAAGCGATCGCGCCACCACCGAGCAATTTGCTGATATGCCTTAAGAGTGTCCTGGACAATAAATTGCGGTACGGCAATAGACTCCAGTTGACGAGTCACAATTACGGCGATCGCACCCTGGCTCATAGCCTGCTTCACAAAATTATGTCCATCAAAATTTTCACCGACTAAAGCGACGAATAGCTCTTGAGGTTTAATCGTGCGAGTGTCGGTGGTGATGCCGCAGACAGACTGGTCTAAATCTGAATTAGTAACTTCTACCAGGTTTTCTGAGAGAATAGAAGCAAGTTCTGTTAAAGAAAAATAGCAAGGCATGGGTATTTAACCATTCAAATTAATTCCCGCTAGCTTAACAGGTATCAGTCCTAAAGGATAAGCTGCGCAAATTAATAGGCGACAGTCAACAGGGCGACTCTAATAAATTCGCCGATTAGTTATCGATCTCGGCTAAAACTGGTTTTCTGGTCGCTACTGCTTTTTCGATAATATCCGCTGCTTTGATAGCTCCCCCAGCACGATCCATAGCTCCCCGTAGCCTTGCCGCATTTTGCTGATAGGAATTATCTTCTAGCACTTTGGCGATCGCTTCTCGCAATTTCTCGACACTCACTTTTTTTAATGGGACAACTTCTCCTGTACCCGTCCAGGCAATTCTAGCCGCGACTCCTGGCTGATCGTTGGTGATGGGAATCGCGACCATGGGAACACCGTTGCTGAGAGATTCTAGAGCTGTATTCATTCCCGCATGGGTAATGGTTAAGGAGGCTTTCTGCAATAGCTCTAGCTGAGGAGCATAGCCAACTACTATCGGCTCGCCAGGTAAAGTTGGTAATGATTCTAGATCTGCACCGCCACCCAAGGTGATTACCAACTGGACATCTAGGCTGCTACAGGCTTCGGCGATCGCCTCAAAAATCCATAATAGGCGATTTTGTAGAGTTCCCAAAGAAGCATAAACTAAGGTTTGCCCCGTCAGTTTATCATAGGGAAAAGCCACAGAGGGTCTAGTGTTGAGGTTAGAGTAAGAACCTGTGAAATGAAAGCATTCAGGCAGTTCTTGACGAGGAAATTCAAACTCAGCAGGCTGTTGAGAAATTTGAGCCAGCGAGGAGTAGAAATAATTTTGATTGTGATGAGGAGGTAAATTCCACGAGATACGATAACGATTAATAACTTTTCGCAAAGGATTGCCCAAATATTGTAGTAGCGCGTAGCCTAGGCGATTACGCAGCAGTCCTCGCCAGGTTGAATCGTAATTCCAGGTGCTAATGAAAGGTGGCACACTTAGCTCTCGATTGAGCATTAGGGCGTTACACACACTAATAAAAGGGGTATTTAAATGTTCGGCAACCGTACCGCCTTCGGGAGCGGCTTGATCCACCAGTAATGCTTCGATACCTGCTGTTTTTATTACTTCTGGGGCATCTTGTAAAACTGAGTTGGCGTTATTGGCAATCCATTGCAGAGTATACTTAACAGCCTTCAATCCACTGAGCTGACCAAGCTGAGTAAATAGGTCTTTCGTGGCACCTGGAGGAAAGTCTGTCTGACCAATTGGTTCAAATTCCAAACCTGCGGCGATCGCCTTGTTCCGTGAATCCTCAATGCCAATTACGGTAACACGATGACTTCTTTGCTTGAGTTCGGAGCCTAAAGTCGTCATCGGGTTAAAATGTCCCGTACTAGAAGGACAAATAATGCCAAAATGAGTCATAATACTTCTCAATTTGAGTGATTATAACTGTAGTTTACAGCCTAGATGCAGCGCAATTTTGTAACAAGTTGTTCTAGATCAATTTTTGCTACTGGCTAAGCAACTTCACGATGCAGTTAGGTGAAGAGAAATAAATGCATCGTGAATATACGTTTACTTCTATTTATGCAACATAATTACAATTGGCGATCATCAAACAAACAAACCTTTTCGCTTCTGGATTTCTGATTTGCAATAAATATTGCTTAACTTTGATTGATTTTGCTGGTTGAAAAAAACGCCGTTTGTCACAAAAAAAGAGGGCTATATTTACCCTCTTTTTGCATATTTACTGGCATTAAGTCTTATGCTTCATCGTAAATAGATTGATAAATCCTAGGCGTTGGAAACAATTCTGCCGTAGAAGATACCGCGAACTTTGACTTCTTCTGGTTCTTCTGCACCCAAATCAGTTGCCGAAGGCTGTTCGCTTTCGAATACCCCAGCAATCTCTCCTGTTTCACCATCAATCTTGGTGACGTTGAGAGACATTTTTCCTTTGCGGGAAACAAATTCTTTGACGTTAGCGTTAGAAAATCGTTTATCGTCTGCTAATCCAGGTAGGGCGACGGCGTTATCATAGCCACTAGCCAAACTACGACCTTTGGGGTCGAGGAAGACCTGTCCGCGATAGGAAGGAACGTTGAATTCGCCTTCAAAATCAGTGGAAGTGTTGATCGCACCTGCCGCATCAGCAGTAGAAGCGACTAACTTTTTCATGGTAAAGAGAAAGGGAACTTCCTTGCCACCAGGTAAAAGAACTGTGGCTGGCTGGAAATCAATCCCATCAATCTCGGTAAAGGTTAGAGTCCCATCGCTATTAGTTTCGATTGTTCCCTGAATTTGGTCGAGACTAGAAGTATATCTGGTCAGTAATTTGCCCTCAACAAACTCAGCTTTTTGGCGTTTGCTGACGGGTTCTTCTTTGACAAAATACTCTCTGGGTTCAATACACAAGTCTCTGATTCCGTATTGTTTCCCAGCTTCGATAGGAATGGTGCCACGACTACTTTCTGGTAATTCCAAACAAGAGTTAGCAATTCCTGTATTTAAAATGTCATCGTAGGAAAGGTCTCTTTTACTAACTTCGCCTGAACTACTACAGGCCGTTAGTACTCCTAAGCATAATGCCAGCAAACAAGCAATAATTGAACGGTTTCTCATAATCAACTTCATTTTGTCAATTTTAAATTTAACATCGAGCGCGAAAGATGCTGCAAATAGGCTTTTCTTAAGAAATTAGCCATTTTTATAGATGCTATCTACTCTACCAAAGAAGGACTACATAAAAAGCCGATCGCCGAAAATTATTCTGTTGCACCAGCAATTTTAATTTGGTAACAACTGACATCTAATCAGTTTAAGATTAATGTAAATCTTGTATAAAGTAGACTAAGTTCATTTTTTAGGCTTATTTGGCGTACATGACTAAAGATCGAGAAAGCAACCCAGTCAATTCAGTCAGCTTGTTAAAAGACACAGCTCAAGATCTTTGTGCCTTAGCAGAGAAGCATCAGCATGAGAGTCTATTACTATTGTCTTTATTACGAGATTTAGAACAGATTCATCGTCAGATTCGCGTAAATTATTTTGAATCTGCTTTGCCGCAAACTCGCAATGATTTATATCAGTTTGTTAAGGATATTGAAGAGAAAGGTGGATGGCCCTACATTGAGCGCATGAGATTGAAAGATATATTGAAGAATATTGACTGGGATGAGGTAAGAGGCGAGATGAGAACTAAATCTGAGCTAAAGGACAGGGTTGTAGAACAGGCTGAAACAGAAGAAAAATAAAGGTACCTTGACTGATAGTTCAGCATTCATACTTTTAATTAGACTATAAATTTTCTGTTTAGTAACTACTGGAAATCTATAAGTCAGAGGTAGATCCTGCTAAAAGATTTTAATTCGAGGGCAGGACGTTTTTTTAGTTTCCAAACCTCATAGAAACAGTTAATCTGGAAGGTGTTATTCATAACTACTAAATTTTTAGTTCTATGTCTTTTACTGTTAATCCCATCAAGTTCGGTACAGATGGCTGGCGTGGAGTGATTGCGGCAGACTTTACCTTTGAGAGAGTAGCAATGCTTGCGCCTCTGGCAGCTCAGGTTTTGGCAGATAACTACAGTGATACGGCACAAAATCGGACGGTAATTGTCGGTTATGATCGCCGTTTTATGGCAGAAGATTTTGCCAAGCTAGCGGCAACGGCAGTGCAGGAGGCAGGTTTTGATGTTTTGCTCTCTGAGTGCTATGCACCAACTCCCGCTTTTAGCTGGGCTGCTAAAGCCCACAGTGCTTTGGGGGCAATTGTGATGACAGCGTCTCATAACCCTGCTGCCTATCTGGGATTAAAGGTAAAAAGCGCCTTTGGAGGATCTGTACCACCAGAAATCACCGAACAGATTGAGGCTAAACTGGGACAGTCTCTACCTCAGGCTCAACCAGGCAAGCTAGAGAAATTTGATCCCTGGGCAAGCTATTGTCAGGGACTACAGCAGAAGGTAGATATCGCCGCGATCAAAAGCGCTATTACCGCCGATAAACTTAAGGTTTATGTTGACGTGATGCACGGTGCGGCAGCTACTGGCTTGGAGCGGCTATTAGGCTGTCCTGTCGAAGAAATAAATAGCGATCGCGATCCTCTGTTTGGTGGTGGCGCCCCCGAACCTCTACCCAAATATTTACCTGATTTTTTCCAGGCGATCAAGGCAGGAGCAAAGGAACATCCAGATAGTTTGAGAGTTGGGCTGGTATTTGACGGGGATAGCGATCGCATTGCGGGAGCAGATGCCGAGGGGAATTTTCTTAGTTCTCAAGTTCTGATTCCCATTCTGATTGAGCATCTTGCCGAACGTAAGGGCTTTAAGGGAGAAATAGTCAAAACTGTCAGCGGTTCTGATTTAATCCCCCGTCTTGCCGAATCTTATGGACGTTCGATATACGAAACACCCATTGGCTACAAGTATATTGGCGATCGCATGCTCCAGGCAGAGGTGATGATCGGTGGCGAAGAGTCAGGCGGAATTGGTTACGGAACCCACATACCCGAACGGGATGCCCTTTTATCCGCTCTTTATGTCCTTGAAGCCGTAGTTGAGTCAGGAGAAGAGCTAGGGACAATTTATCGCCGACTTCAGCAAAAAACTAATTTTACCGCTCATTACGATCGTATCGATCTGCCTCTGGCGAATATGGATGTCCGAGCCAAGCTGCTAGAACGCCTCAAAAACGAAACGCCTCAGTCGGTGGCAGGAATGCCCGTAGTTGACTGCCTCGATGTTGACGGTTATAAATTCCGCCTTGATGATAATACCTGGCTGTTGATTCGCTTTAGCGGTACTGAGCCTGTCTTACGTCTCTACTGTCAGGCAACCACTATGCCTGAAGTTCAAAAGGTTCTTGAATGGGCAAGAGACTGGGCTAATTCTTAGATTTTTGCGGACTTAAAGCGTGAAATAGCCGAGTAATCTGTTTACAGCCATCAGCTTTTTTGATCCTGTTGCTAATCAACATCATAATTTTGGGAGTAAGAATATTTGATCTATTCTTGCTCATTTTTTTGCCCTCTCGACACTGCCGAAATTCCCATGCCGATGGAGATGGCGATCGCCCACAACCGACAAATTGCGGAATTTTGTCCGTACAAATACTCAAATTAAGCATTTAAATTGGAAAGTTTTCTAAAAATTTACATCCCCTTGTTAGGCTCCAAAACTGTTGAGAAAATGTAAACAAGTTTACGATTCACAGTGAGCAACTTAAGGTTACTTGGCGGTTTCTTAAGTATGTATATGGGTATCGTTAGGCTTCACTATGAGAGTTTAACTACATGCAAGAATCAATCAGCGTTAATTATTCCCAGGTTCAAGATTGGGGAAATGGTTTCCAAGGGCAGATTTCTATTACCAATAATGGCGATAGCAACCTGGTTAATTGGGATCTAGATTTTGATCTAGTCACTGGAATCAGCAACATCTGGGATGCCCAAATCGTTGGCAACAGCGACGGACGCTACACCGTACAAAACGAATCTTGGAATCGGGAAATTGCTGCTGGAGAAACTATCACCTTTGGATTTATCGGCGAAGGAAGCAGTTCTGCACCGCAGAATTTTGAGATCGAAGGCTCTAGCTTTGATAGCCCCAGCAGTGGTGATAGTATTTTTACCTTTTCTAATCCTGACTTGAGCAGTGATTTATCTTTAGGTAATGTCTATCAGGGACGAGCTACTTTTTATGATGCAGCTAATCCTGCGGGGGGCAAGGTAAACTCTGGCTACGACAATCTCTCAGGGAATGCGTTAGGCGGAATCACTGCCATCAACAATATTCAGTGGAACGGCTCAGAGGCAAGCGGCGCTTTTCTCCAGGTGTCTGGTCCTAAACAAAGAGAAGGTGCCGCACCAATCGTGGTTCAGGTTGCCGATCTCCTATTCGAGCGTGCTGATGGTCTAGACTTGAGTGCCGAAGCTTTTGCTCAAGTTGCCGATCCCGTAGATGGAGTAGTAAATATCGAATATGAGCTAATTGGACCAGGAGACGATTTCTCCACGCCCTACGGCTACACTATCGGTCAAGGCATCGTTGTTGAAGGCATTCCTGAATCTAATCCCTACTACGGCGCTTTGCGACTCAACAATCATCGCTATCCAGTCGAGAGTGTTGATTTATTGACAGAAGGCGGCAGTATAGTGCCTCTTGAGCGTGGTTCAGATAATCGTTTTGTGCTCAATAACAGTGGCGGCATATCTGGAGAGCAAGATTTATTGGTGACAGATATTTTTGGTCAGCAGGTTACTCTAAACGACATTAACATCACTGGCGGTAGTGATGCTGATATAATCACAGGTCAACAGTTCGATTTACTCTAGCTAGATCAAGCGATTAAAGCAAAGCTAGGCGATCGCTTTTTTAAAGTAGAGTTGATTTTTCTAATTAGTCGAGAGTGAGAATAGCGCTCTCAACCCTATCAAATCATGCCCTATCAAGGACTTTTTGTCGGTTTAACTACTTTAGATTTTATCTACTTGAGCGATCGCCCTTTGCAGTCTAATCAAAAAATAGTTGCCCAAGATTATTTGACCGTTGCTGGGGGGCCTGCCACCAACGCCGCTGTAGCGTTTGCTGATTCTGGTCATCAGAGTCAACTGCTCTCAGTAATAGGGCAGCATCCCTTGACAGAACTCGTCAAACGAGACTTGGCGCAATGCTCGGTCATTAGTCTAGATTTGATACCAGAGCAAACCACTAGCCCTCCCGTATCTTCGATCATTGTTAACGCCTCGACGGGAGAACGGGCAATAATCTCCCTTAATGCCGTTAGATCTCAGGCGAGTTGTCCTATTCAATCTCAATTGCTAGCTAATATTGATCTTGTCCTGGTTGATGGACATCAGTTAGAAACTAGCTTGCAGATAGCAGCGATCGCCCGACAGCAGCAAATCCCCGTAGTCTTGGATGGTGGTAGCTGGAAACCAGGTCTAACTAGACTTCTCTCTTATGTAGACTATGCTATCTGTTCGGCAAATTTTGCTCCGCCTCAATGTCCGCCAAGCAACAATCTATTTGAGTTTCTCGCTGACTATGGGATTAAGCATCTGGCGATAACTCAAGGAGAAAAACCCATTATCTACTGGGATTTGGGAGTTAGGGCAACAGTTGATGTTCCTGCAATCAAAGCCTTAGATACTCTAGGTGCAGGAGATATCTTTCATGGTGCATTCTGTCACTACATCTTGCAGGAGGACTTTCCTACAGCTTTGCAGCTTGCGGCTAGGGTTGCCAGTCGCTCCTGTCTCTCCTTTGGCACACGGAGTTGGCTTAATAACTCCTAATTTAGCCTTGAAACTTGAAAGATAAAAAAATAAGACTTTAGTTGTCGAACAACTGACAGTAAATAGTTTGTATTCAGAACAGTTGGAAGCATTGGATCTAGGGAGAGCTTTGGTTTGAAGTAAAGCAGATGCTCATTTTAAGATTGGCTGATTTGATTTCAATCTTGGTGATGGCAATATAAATAGTTCGAGCGATCGCAATTAGAGATTGACGTCCCCAGGCGATCGCTATTTGGGATCAGAAATACAATCCCACAGGCTGGTGCAATCTGCTATTGAACCTTCTTGGCAGACATATACTTATCCGTTTCTCTCAGCCTACGGCTCAAAAAGCGACAGAGTTCTAAAATAATATGGGGACGTTGCGAAATTAGGCTAACAAAGCGTTTTTTTTCTAAACAAAGCAGGGTGGAATCTTCTAAGGCGATCGCACCATCCCAACGAGGAGCTTCGTCAAACAAGGAAATTTCACCAAAATACTGTCCCGTAGTTAGCTGCTTGATTTCTTGCGGCACTCCATCTAGCTTTTTAGTAATTTGAACTTTGCCCGCCGCAATGATGTATAGCTGTCCGTCCCAACTGCCTTCGATATAGATAGTTTCACCTGCTAGCACCTGTTTTTGCTCTAGTGCCTTATCGATGGGAAATAGTTCATCAAGGGAAAGGTTTTTAAATAGAGCTATGTTCCGCAGCAGGAGTAATCGATTCATAGAGGTACTAATCGGACAGGTAAGTCGATTGGCGGAAGGAAATATTTCTTGTGCCACTGATTGTACGACAGGATCGGGGTCTTTGAGTAGCGCAGTCGGCACTACCGCTAAGGCGACAGATGCTCCAGTTTTAATCCAGCGATCGCCCGAATTTAGCGCTTCGAGCAACACTTTGTAGCCTTTATTGCGGAACCATTGGGGAGTCGCCGTAATTTTGTTTGAGGGTTCATCGGCTACTGTTTGTTCCAAAAGCGGCATCAGTGGTTGAATAAACCGACGATGTTCAATTGAAGCCAAAATCTCGACGGCATTGGCTAGATCTCGACGATCGCCTGTTGCCAATACTCGCTGTACAAGACCAACTGTGCGAGAATAACCGAGACAGGAAAGAATATAAAGCACCTTTTGCAATAGACGCTGTTGATAATCGGCAATCGCTGTGGCTAAAAAACTCCAGCTAGGGTCTGCTTGGGGTATTTGCTGCTGCCATTTACGAGTGAGGTTGAACTGTTTAAATTCTGGCGTGAGGTGCTGAAAGAGAATATCGTTTGCCCGTTTGCCTTTGAATTTGGCGATCGCCGCGATCGCCGTTGCGGCAACGTCAGACTGCTGGGTCGTGAGGTGCGACTGGGCAATTTTTAAGCCCTGTTTACCATAGGCAGCAAGGGTAGAGGCAACCTGTTGGCGCACCTGGGGTGAATCATCGGTCATGCCTAAAGTAGCTTCGGTCGCAGTTTCGGGACAGCGGG
>JBCBWB010000071.1:0-24708 GCA_039817275.1 Cyanobacteria bacterium J06648_1
ATCAAAACCCCCAACACATTCTCTGCACCCAAAGCCTCAGATGCGATCGCTGCTACCAAAGCCGAGTCAATCCCGCCGCTTAAGCCCAGAATTGCTCGACTAAAGCCGCATTTTTTAGCATAATCTTTTACTCCTAATACCAGAGCGCTGTAAATCTCCTGATTTTTCTCTGCTTCTTTCTCTGTCTCTTTTTGACTTATGCTAGAAGAGTTGGGGGAGAGGTTTTCGAGATCTACTACTATCAAATCCGCTGCGAAACCCTTAGCGCGACAAACTATTTCTCCCTCACTATTAAACGCCACGCTGTTACCATCAAAAATTAAATCATCATTACCGCCAACCTGATTCGCATACAAAATAGGCTGCTTATAGGAAGTTGCTGCATGATGCAACATAGCTTCCCGTAGTTTTTGTTTACCCACGCTGTAGGGAGAAGCAGACAGGTTAACAATTACGTCTACCCCTAGCTGGGATAATTCTTCAATCGGATTTACTTCGTAGCTGCGTTTGCCCCAAAACTGCTCATCATTCCACAAGTCTTCGCAGATGCTCACTCCTACCTTGATTCCCTCTAGGGTAAAGTGATTTGCTTCATAGCCTGGTTCAAAATATCTGTCATCATCAAATACATCGTAGGTAGGCAACAGTCGCTTATGAAAGATGTGCTTAACTTCTCCGCCATCGAGTAGCGCCATGCTGTTATATAAGGGTTTTTGTCCTTTGGCGGCGGCGTGAAGGTTGCTTTCTACTGTGCCGACTAAGACGGCAATACCTGGTGGTAGTTGAGTTGCGATCGCTTTTAATTCACTGCTCATTAACTCGATAAAGCCAGGGTAGAGTAATAAGTCTCTAGGCGGGTAGCCACATAGGGATAGTTCGGGGGTAAGAAGCAGACGGGCATTTTGTTTGACGGCATTTGCCGCAGCAGTTAGTACTTGCTGGGCGTTATTGGTGATATCACCGATAGTGGGGTTGAGTTGGGCGATCGCTATTTTCATGGTTGGTTTGTTTCGTGCATTAAGGCGCTAGGGCGCTAAGTTTTTGTAATCTGTTATTTGATTTACTGGCTAAACTTTAAAAAAAATCCATACAATATAAAAAAGATAAAATTGTTAATACTTTAATCGTTAAATCTCTTGTTTTAAATGATAAAAATCTCATTTAGAAAAATATTAATTACAATTGCCAAGATTTTATTGGTACTACCTATTTCTTATATTGGGCTTGCTAGCTTAGTGGCATCTGTCGCAATATTTTATTCGTTTATATCGCCGCTATTTTCTTCACATCCTAATGAAGAAGAAGCAAAAAAATCAACTGCAACTATATTTAAATATTATTTGTCAGAAGATTTGAGGCTAATATATTCTATAAAGAACTGGAATGGAAGTTCTGATAATGTTTGTTTTGTATTTAGCTATCCAGAAAGTCGCTATATTGCCAAGGATACTCTCTACAGTTATCTCAATCCCAGTAATAATTACAACAACGACAATTTTTTAAGAGAATTCAATCGCGAAGTTTCAGACAAAGCAAACTGCACCAGATTTATATCTAAACTTAGCAAAGAAGACACATCACTATTTAAAGAGCATGATTATCATTACGAATATGGTAGAGGGGGAAAAGTTTTTCTCAACGAGCAGAAAAATCTAATTATGTTTGAGGGTTATTTATATGATTGAGCATAATTAAATAAATAACAACGGTTTATCTTTCAAAGGGGCAAAAGCTTCAGAGTCAAACTTATATAAACTTGCAGGACGACCAGCGCCACGGGATACTTTGACTCCTGTATCTGATAAGAATCCTAGTTTTAATAGCCGAGATCTAAAGTTAGAATAGTCGGAAAAGTTTTCGCCCAGAATTGTACAGTAAAGCTGATAAACTTCATTTAAGGTAAACTCAGGTGGCAAAACATCAAAAGCGATCGGGCTATATTGCAGTTTATTCTTGAGCCGATTCCAGCCATACTTGAGAATTTTGTCGTGGTCGAAAGCTAGTTTAGGAATCTCGTGCACCTTGTACCAGGCAATATCATAGTCATCTCGATTAATTATTTTGGCGGCTTCATATCTAACTAAAGCGAAATAGCTTACCGATAAGTATCTCACGCCAAAGCTATCGGGATCTTCTCGCGGATCTCTACCAGGATCGCCAAAGGAATATAGCTGTTCTAAATATAAATTGTCTACCTGGATTTTTTCGGCTAAAGTGCGATAGGCGGCATCGGTTAAAGATTCTCCTTGCCTAACTAAAGTACCTGGCAAACTCCAGTGATTCTCAAAGGGTACTCCATCTCTTTTACGCAATAAAACCAAGACGCGATTGTAGGCAGTATCGACGGAAAAGATTACGTTATCGACACCAACTTTGAAGTCAGCTAGCTTTTCTGATTTATAAATATCTTTTACTCCAGCTTGAGAGTTAACTTTCATAATATTGTTACTTCCAATATCTACTTACCAACTTCTTCGACGACACCATATAAACCATGTTGATAAATATAGTCTCTAACCGCAGGAGTTACCAAACTCCGATCTTTCTCTAGACGATAGGTACTAGAAGATACCTGTGGCGCATTTAAAGCTGCGATCGCATATTCTCCTCCTAAGTCTCTGAGTGAGGCTAAGTCTGTCTGCTCGATCCGATATCCCCGACGGGGTACAATTGCTAGCCTAACCTGCGCTAGTAATTCTTTAATGCGATACCAGCTAGGCATCTGAGGCAAAATATCTGAGCCAATGACTAAGCTGAAATCTACTTCTTGTCCCCATTTTTCCCTAGCTCGATTAACGGTAATTAAAGTAAAGCGATCGCTCAATTCTGGATACAGGTTAATATTATCGAGAGCAAGTGTCTCAATTGCTAGCTGCAACATCTGATTACGATCAGGCAAGGGTGTTTGATGTTGCTTAAAAGGGTTGTCTGATGCCCAAACCACAACGCGATCGTAATGCTGCGATAGCCAGTATAAAATGGTCTGATGCCCTATGGTTGGCGGATCGGCACTTGTCCCAAACAAAGCGATATTTTTCATTAGTTACTAACTACAGGTTGGGGTTTAGCTACTGACTGACGTAAAGCATTTAAAGCGGGAGATATCTCCACAGTGAAAGTGTTGGGGTTGGTTATCTGACGAATATTAAGATCGAGACTAGCAATGGAAATAGCAGTACGTTGACGTATCTGATTCAAAGTTGAATCTGCCTGTTGCCTGTTACCATCCTGCATCACTAGCTGTAATAATTCTTGCTCACCCGCTTGCGCCACCTCGTTTTTTAAACCCAAACGATCTGACGTTACTCGCCCGTTAACTACAGTACGGAAAATTTGTTTGCAGCCTGGATAGCTCAACTTATTACTTGATTCTTTCATCGTCGGCACATCGTCTATTTCTATCAGCTTGTATACGCCATTAACTGGCACTCCCGTTACCAGTTTTGTACCAATGCCGTAGCCGTTTATGACTGCACCCTCCTCTTGCAATCTAGTTATCTCCCACTCATCTAAATCCCCACTGGCAAATATCTTCGTGTCGGGCAAATGACTATGTACCTGCTGAGATAATTCTACTAAATCTCCAGAATCAATCCGCACCCCCGTTACCTGGGTTTCTCCCGCCCTACTTTGTTCTCGCAGTCTCTTAGCCGCGGCTACGGTGTCGTAGGTATCAATCAACAACGGCGCATCAGGAAAATAGGTTTGGAAAGCCGCAAACGCCTCGTCTTCACTCCCTGACACAGCATCAATCGCCATAACTAAAGCATGAGCCATTGTTCCTCTCGGTTTCTCTCCCAGCTTAATTGCCGCCAATACATTAGACGTACCGTCAAAACCCGCTGCTAATGCCGCCCTAGCTGCCCAAACTGCTCCTTGGGGGCTAAATGCCCTTCTTGTCCCAAATTCCAGAATATCTGATTCTGCTGGGGCAACATCCTTAATTCTTGCCGCCTTAGTCGCAATTAGCGTCTGATAGTTAATCGTATTGAGCAAATATGTCTCAACTAACTGAGCCTGCCACAGTGGAGCTTCAACTCGCAAGATCGGTTCATTAGCAAATATCGCCGTACCTTCAGGCACTGCCCAGACATCCCCCGTAAACCCTCCAGACTCCAATAGTTGCCAAAACTCTTGGGGTGCGCGATCAAAGATTCCCGTCTGCTGCAAGGCCGTAATTTGTTCGTCGCTAAAGCTCAACTGCTCTAAATATTCCAGTACTTGAGCCAAACCCATCGCAATTAAATAGCCAAAGTTCTCTGGTAAACGTCGCGTAAACAGTTCAAAGCTAGCTTGTTTGTTAGCAATACCTTCCCCTGCATAGCAAGCACCCATCGTCAGCTGATATAAATCTGTTAATAAAGAAAAATCCTGGGGATTTACACAAAGCCCTCCTTTTGCTATATTTTTATTCATAATGAGAATTTAATGTAATTTTGGTATTTATTACTATAAATATAATCATAGAAGTACCTAAAAAGTCAATAGTGGAATTGAAATAAAACAAAGAGTATTTAGTAAAACAAGTCAAAGAAAGCCAATAGTAGAGGTTTGGCTTCTGGTTTAAGATAGTTTTCAAGTTTGGCGATCGCATTAATCTTTGATGCTTGATATTGAGATCGCTTTAAAAATCTATTCTTCTTCTTTTGGTTCGAGATAGTTAGATTGGTTTCTATCTAAATTAGAATCTTGTGCATTTATTTTGGCACGTAACAATACTATTTCCAGTTCTTTCAACTTATTATCTAATTCTGCCTTGTATCTATTAATTTCCGATTGATAAAGCTCTTGCTGGTAATTACTTTTTTGTCTTTCCAGTTTCAGCTCTTGTTTAAGTCTAATAACTTCTTTAGTTAACCTTAGCTGCTGTTGCTGGAGCTTTTTGATACTAGCTGTGTTTGCTTCTGTGGTTTTAGTTAAGGCCAAAACTTTCTGACCTAACTGCCAAACATTCTGCCAGATCGTCATCAGATTGTATTGTGTTCTAATTGATTCAACAGATTGTCAGTTTCTTCTGCCAAAGACTGTATATCGTTTCTATCTTTGGAAATTCGTGCTTGAGACAGGTCAATTTGATTAAAAATACCTTCAGTTATATTGCTATCTGATGTATCCAAAATATAGTCATGTTCTCTTTCTCTAAAATTAGTTTTGTTTTCTATCTCGTTTATCATTGAATCGCTTGAAACTAAATTCAATTCTTTAGAATTTTCGCCATCTGTTTCCAAATCCGAGACAATATGCTTTATTTTAAAAGTTCCATCTGGATAATGAGTAGTTTCTCTAGAATATACTGCCATAATTTCACAAGGTACTATTATTTTCAATTCTTCTTTAGCTGGCTAATTCAAAGAATAATAATTTCACTGATCGGCTGGCGATCGCGATCGGCAATCATAATTTTCTCACCCTGTTCTTGAGCTTTTGTAACTACTTTATAAAGAGAGATTGCCTTACGAAAAGCATCAGCTTTAGAACTAGCACCAGTCAATTGGACTAACTCGTTAAACTCTTGGCTAAAGCGATCGTCTACATCAAAAGCAAGTCTGGGCATTATTTTTAGATGCATGATAGTTTTTCTGTCAATATTCTACCAATTTTTGACATACTGAAGCAAATTCAGCTTGCGAGACAGAAAAGATAGAGTGATCGCATTTCTCTTCGATGCTTGATATTGCGATTAAGTATCAGAAACAGACTAAATATGCACAGACTCAACTCAACTAGAACCCATAATTACCTGCGCCAACTCCTGACGAGAAGCACCGCTAGTCAGTAACGCTCGAACAATTAAATCTAGTGATACAGAAGGATCTCCAGATTCTATCTTAGCCACTCTTGATTGCGAAGAACCCATCATTTTAGCCAGAGTATCTTGAGAAAGATTACTAACCTTCCTCCGTTCCTTGGCAAATAAAGCTAGTCGTACTTTGAGTTCTACCAATTCAGTTTCAACGGGAGTTAGACCTAGAAAATCACTAGCATCTCCCACAGCATAACCAGCAGATTCTAATCTCTTCCGTTTATCCGCGTCCATAATCATCTTCCATTTACACTAAATTAGGTCATATTTGACATAAAAACAGTTGCACAACTTTTGCTTATGAAACAGCGAAGATAGGGCGATCTCATTTATCATTGATGCTTAGTTGTGATCGCCCAAAGATGGCGACTGTCTAAATGATGATAAGCAATCATAGTAACAAGTAAGAATAATTAAGCAGGAAACTTCAAAAATTCAGTTTTGCTAATCTAGAAGTGAGCAGCAGCGAGTATGGTAAACAAAATGAAATATCATGGAGAAAGATATTTTATGAGTAGCAAAGGGTTTCACATTGAGTTCGAATCTCAGGAAGATGCAAAAAAATTCTATAGAGATGCATTGAGAGATGGAAGTCGCGTCGAAATTCATGGAAACATGATAATTATGCTTACCCGTAAGTCTGCTTAATTTTGAGAATAAGTTAGCCACGATTAAGGTGGTCGCTCTGCCAATATTGAGTCCCCTTTAAGATCTGAGTGCGATCGCCTGAAAACCAAACCTCTAGATATTCTGCAATCTAGATTAAATTGTTCATTTGAGACATTTTCTGAAAGTCTTTTGGGCAATTGTAATAAATAGCTGTACTTGTCAAGTATTCAAGAATTTATAACGGATTAGAGGTGTGTGAGTGTATTTGACACCAAAAGAAATGGAGCGGTTGAC
Source organism: Cyanobacteria bacterium J06648_1 (assembly GCA_039817275.1). Classification (GTDB taxonomy): domain Bacteria; phylum Cyanobacteriota; class Cyanobacteriia; order Cyanobacteriales; family Xenococcaceae; genus Waterburya. The sequence goes on from JBCBWB010000071.1 coordinate 6,707, forward strand.
TATATTTACTGCCGCGGAAATTGCTCGCCGTCGCCAAGCCAAAGGGATTAAATTAAACGTGCCTGAAGCGATCGCCTATATTACTGATGTCATGATCGAAGGGGCAAGGGAAGATAAAACTGTAGCTCAACTGATGAGCGAAGGAGCAGAATTACTAACAACAGATGATGTGTTGCCTGGAGTAGCCGAACTTATTCCCCTGATTCAGGTAGAGGCACATTTTCTTGATGGGACGAAGTTGATTAGTATTCACGATCCTATTGGTTCGCCCTGAATTGAGTAGCGAGTGGCTAAAAGCTAATGACTAATAACTAATGACAAACAACCAACAACTGGTAAATGCTAAATGCTAAATGCTAAATGTTAAATGCTGAATGAAATGATTCCAGGTCAGATATTTTTTGCGGAGGACGAGATTGAGCTTAATGCTGGCAGAGAAAAGAAAACTATTGAAGTCGCCAATACAGGCGATCGCCCTGTCCAAGTTGGCTCCCACTTTCATTTTCTGGAGGTCAATCGAGAGCTAATATTTGATCGCCCTGCCGCCTATGGCTTTCGTCTTGACGTTCCTTCTGGTACGTCGGTTCGTTTTGAGCCTGGAGATACGAAAGAGGTGGTTTTAGTGGCAATTGGCGGCAGGAGAAAAGTCCAAGGACTTAATAACTTAACTAACGGAATGTTGGACAATCCTGAAACGAAAGCCAGGGCGCTCCTCAATTCCCAACAATCTGGTTTTAACTCAGCTAACAACTAACTAACCCATGAGAATCAGCCGCGAACGTTATGGAGAATTATTTGGTGCGACTAAAGGCGATCGCATTCGTCTGGGAGATACTTCGATCATTATTGAGATTGAAGAAGATACGGGGGTTTATGGAGATGAATGTGTTTTTGGTGGTGGAAAAACCTTAAGGGATGGTTTGGGTTTAGCCCCAGGGGTTACAGCATCTCAAGGGGCATTGGATTTGGTAATTACTAACGTTATCGTCATGGATGCGGTATTAGGAATTATTAAAACCGATCTGGGTATTAAAGACGGCAAGATAGTCGGCATCGGCAAAGCTGGCAATCCCGACATCATGGATGGGGTGACACCCAACCTAATAGTAAGTGCCAATACAGACGTGCGCTCGGCAGAAGGATTAATTGCGACTGCGGGAGGAATTGACGGACACGTTCACTTCGATAGTGCGGGATTATGCGCTGAGGCTCTTTCTAGCGGGATCACAACCATGATTGGCGGTGGTTTAGGACCTGTTACCGTCGGCATATGTTCGGGTGGGGCGCGCAACTTGGGGATAATGCTTCAGGCTACTGAAAGTTTTCCGATTAACTTCGGCTTTTTGGGGAAAGGTAGCTCTAGTTTACCTGCTAGTTTAGTCGAACAAATCGAAGGCGGTGCGATCGGCTTAAAAATACACGAAGATTGGGGTGCAATGCCCGCTACGATTGATACTTGCCTACGGGTAGCGGATGAATATGATTTTCAGGTACAGCTACACACCGACACCCTCAATGAATCGGGTTTTGTTGAAGATACCCTAGCTGCGATCGCAGGTCGCACAATCCATATGTATCATACGGAAGGGGCAGGAGGCGGTCACGCACCAGATATTATCAAAGTTGCTGGCTACGAGCATTGTTTGCCTTCTTCGACCAACCCAACTAATCCTTACACGGTCAATACTTTTGACGAACATTTAGATATGGTGATGGTCTGTCATCATCTCAATCCTAGAGTTCCCGAAGATATTGCTTTTGCCGACTCTCGCATTCGCGCTGAAACTATTGCCGCCGAGGATATTTTGCACGACATGGGCGCAATTTCGATGATGGGTTCGGATAGTCAGGGCATGGGACGCATCGCCGAAACTATTTGTCGTACCTGGCAACTGGCTTCTAAGATGAAAGATCAGCGAGGCGTATTACCAGAAGATAGCGATCGCGCCCTTATGCGTAGCGGTATCCTTCAGGGCGACAGTTCCTACAACGGGGGGAACCCCCGCAACGGACTGTCTCGCAATGACAATCAAAGAGCATTACGCTACTTAGCAAAATATACAATCAATCCCGCCCGTACTTATGGCATTGACGGATATGTTGGCTCACTCGAACCAGGAAAAATAGCGGATATTGTATTGTGGCAGCCTGGATTCTTCGGTATCAAACCAGAATTGATTATCAAGGGTGGTTTTATTGCTTGGTCGCCGATGGGAGAGTCGAGTGCTTCCTTGATGACCTGCGAACCGATTATCTATCGTCCTCAGTGGAGTAGTTTTGGCACTGCACCCCAAGCCACATCCTTTAGTTTTATGACCCAAGCGGCGATCGATAAAGGTGTTCCCGAAAAACTAGGACTGCGAAAACCAGCTTTACCTGTAAAGGGTACTCGTTCTCTATCCAAAACTAATTTACTACACAATGATGTCTGCCCAAACATCGAAGTAAATCCTGATACTTTTCAAGTGAAAGTCGATAGTGAATTAGCAACCTGCGAACCCGTGGATCGCGTTCCTTTGGGAAGACTGTACATGTTTAGATAAAGATACCACCTACTCTCAGAAGCAATGTTAGTAAAGATTGACAATTAGTTTTTAATCTTACTTAACTCGATCAATTAACAAAAACCAACTGGTTGTCTGACAAGTGATAATCACGAAGACTTTTCTGACAAGACAAATAGCATTTTCTTAAGTTGCTTAATTGCAGGAGTCACGATCGCCACAAAATAAGCTTCTCTTAGTTTTCTTTCTTGGGGACTACCGCTTAGATAGGCTCTTGCCCCTGCATGAAGCATTGCTGCTTGAGAAGCTCTAAGAGATAATTCTGATGCCGTTAGTCGCGATTGAATGACGGCTGCTAAGTAATCTGAATCTAGTTTGGTTTGTTGCTTAACTATTTCATCGGCCAGATCGTAGGCTTTAAAACGAGCAATACTTAAATCCTGTTCAATATCTTCGACGCAATCATCTAAGAAACAATTAACTTTGCCTAACTGTTGATTGGCTCTAGTAATTAATTCCAAACAGCTTTGCACCAAACCCAATCCCATTCCTACCTGAGTCAAAATAAATCCAGGTTTGATGCGATTGACATAGGCTTCGCAGGGAGCAGCTAAGACCCATTCGTCGGGGACAAAAACATCGCGAAAGACACAGCTATAGGTACCCGTTCCTTCTAAGCCAATAAAGTGGGCGTTGCATTTAAAAGCCAACCCCGCAAAATCTTCTTTAACCGCCGCCATCATATAATCTTCGCTATCGGCGATCTGCGCTGCGATCGCCAAATAGTGTCCCTCACCCAAATTAGACACCCAAGGCAACATGCCGTTAACCAGATATCCTCCATTGGTTTTAGTGGCAGTCAAAGCAATTTTTTCAATGCCCGCAAAGTGCTTCATCGGATTGGATAGACCCGTTCCCGCCATTGACTTGCCTGTAGCAACTGCAGGTAATACTTCTTGCTTGAGATATTCACTCTCGCCGTTTTGAATATACCAAGCAGTAGCAATCTGACACCAAGAAATAAACCCCGTGCTCAAACATGTTTGGGAAACAGTTTCGATTACCTGCAAAGCAGTTTTTATCTCTATCCCTCTCCCCCCATAATCGACAGCTACGGTTTGGGCAAATCCTCCCAAGCTGCCTATTTGTTCCATAAACTTGCGAGGATACTTACCTGCGTCAATCTCTTTAACCTGGCGGGTTAACTGCTTTTTGGTGGCTAATTTTAAATCGGCAATGGTTTTGCTCGATAGAGTTTTCTCGGTGGCTAACATGAGTGACTCGATTAAATGGTTGGTTGATAAAAAATTGATAAATATTGCTAAAAAGCGATCGCACTATTAATTGAGAGAATTGCGATCGCCATGATTTATAGAAGAATTATTCCTCTAGCCCAATGCCACTTCCAAATTAACAGGATTGCGGACTGTATTGGAAATAGGTGACCACTGATTGGCATGAGCTACCAACTCGGCTAATTCTTCCTGGCTGGCATCTCCCTCGATATAAGCTTTGATGCGAACATCGGTAATTCCTAGAGGTGCTTCTGAACTATCGTTGATCCCCCAAACGCTAGTAATATTGATGTCTCCTTCTAGCTCTAGCTCTAGCTTAGTCAATTCAATGCCTTTGGCACGAGCGTTGGCATGGATACCCACAGACAGACAAGAACCAAGAGCAGAAAGCAATATTTCTGAAGGGTTTTGGGCGGTATTTTCTCCTAAAAGTCCAGGGGGTTCGTCTACAACCTGCACGGGAAGATCGCGAGCATAGTTAAGGTTGCGAAATTTCCCCTCACAGACTGTCTTGATTTTTAGGGTTTTTACCTCGGTGGGATTTTTTTTTGCGCCAACAACTAAGTTGTCTAACCCTTCTTTATCTAGGGGGCGAAGGGGCATTTTTACTTCTGCGGTTACAGTATCAGACATAAAATCTATTTTTAAATAGAACACTCTATCTAATTGAACCGAATACTCGATTTTTATAATGTGTTTATTGTTACCAAAAAGCTAAGAGCTATCAAAATCAAACTCTTTGGACTGGCGTAATTCTCAAATGCTGTAAAGCTTGAGCGATCGCATTTGTTTAGAGCTTCACTTCACTCCCTGTTTTAACAAATTCCGAACCAAATCAAAACCACGACGAATTCTTGCGGGATTGCGATACAGTCTCCCCATTAACATTGCCCCTTCCAGGGATGTAAGAATCGCTTCGGCTAACAACTCTGGATCGACATCGGGTTTAAGTTGTGGTTTTCCCTGGCGCAAAAGATCGGCGATCGCTTTTTGCCAAAGATCGAAGATTTCTTGTAGATGAGTCCGAAAAGAAGGGTCTTGTTCGGCCAAATCGACGATAAAATTACCCAAAATACAGCCCGAACATTCAGGAGATTTCAGTTGTTTTGCTTCCAGGCGATCAATTATCCACGTAACCTGAGCGATCGCATTACCTCCTTGCTGAGAAGCAGGAGCGAGAATATTAGCCTGTAACTCCGACCATTCAAAGTCAATTAGAGCGTGTCCTAACTCCTGTTTGGAGCGAAAATAATTATAAAAGCTGCCACTAGACGCACCGCTAACACGAAACAGCTCAGTCAATCCCGTTCCCGTAAAACCTTGGCTGTGAACTGTATCGAACACCGATTTGAGGATGTCTTCTCGCGTGCGCTTTAGATTAACCATTGGATCGATATGTGGATTTTGTTCTGAACAATGGGTTATCTTTCAATATATCAGGATATCCAGACAATTGTATCTTCTTCTTAAATAGAAACCTTTGTTTATTTTATTTCTTGATTCTAAATACGAAGTTTTGTAGCTACAACCATGTGCTTCGTCAATTTAACTACACTTGATAATCGCTAACTTGTAACTTTGATTACAGCAATCAAACAAAAAGAACATTCTAATTAATTGCATAAGCTATGAAGTGAGAATTAACAGCTATGATCGGGAATGCCCAAAAGACAGCTACACAATGGGAACTATCATGCGATCGCGACAACATAAAAGACATAGCAGTAAGTTGTCTGGTATGCGGTCAATTTCATGGCACGGAAGATCACTACAAATATATGGCGGATATGCCTAGCAATCCAGATGGTTTAATTGACGATCTGATTAAGATGGGTGCATATAATAAACAGGCTGTGGATATTGCCGACGGTATTAGCAAAGCAGATCTCCAGAAGGCTTTGTTTCTCAAAATGGCAGGGCGGGGCAATCCTAAACGAGAGCGATTAGTTAATGAGCTAATCAAACAGGCAGGTGGTTTAGATGAAGCTTTTGCGGCTGCTTTTGGCAATCGTTCAGGAGAATTTTTCAATGATGCGATCCGCAACAGTCAGTTTACTCGCCGTCGATTTTTGCGTAACGTGGCTATCGGTGCCGCTTTAGTGACGATGGCAAGCTGTAGCGGAGGACAACAGGCATTGGAAGCACCTCCTGAGGAAGCACCTCTCGATTTGGCTAATTTAGAAAAAAAAGATTTGAAAGTGGCATTTCTGCCCATTACCTGCGCCTCTCCCATCATCATGTCCGATCCTTTGGGCTTCTATCAAAAGCATGGCTTGAACGTAGAATTACAGAAATATTCTAGTTGGTCGGTAGTGCGAGATGCTGCGATCGCAGGAGAATTAGATGCCTATCATATGCTGGCACCGATGCCCATCGCTATGACTCTTGGGTTGGGTTCTACGGCTTTCCCTGTTAAGCTGGCAAGTATCGAAAACAATAATGGGCAAGGGATTGCAGTAGCGAATAAACATAAAGGCAAAATAAATGGTGCGGCGGACTTTAAAGGTTTTACGATTGGCATCCCCTACGACTATTCCAACCATAATTTGATTCTGCGCTATTACTTAGCTGCTGCGGGACTAAATCCCGACAAGGACGTAAAAACCATTGTCTTGCCTCCTCCCGATGCGATCGCCAAGATGGCAACAGGACAAATTGATGCCTTTATCTTGCCCGATAATTTTACCCAAAGAGTCGTTCATGACGATATCGGATTTATCCACATCTTGACCAAAGATATTTGGTCGGGACATCCTTGCTGTGCCTTTACCGCTAGTAATATCTGGATTGACGAACATCCTAATACTTTTAGAGCTTTAAATAAAGCCATTATTGATGGAGCAAACTACGCTAACAATCCCGCCAACCGTAAAGAAGTAGCTGCGGCGATCGCTCCAAGAGAATACCTAAATCAACCCGTTGAAGTATTAGAAGCAGTCATGACTGGCAAGTTTGAAGACGGGCAGGGTAATAATTTTGACATACCTGATCGCATTCAATTCGATCCCTACCCTTGGCAAAGTTTTGCAACCTGGATTTCTACTCAGTTAGTGCGGTGGGATTATTTACCAGCAGAAAAAGCCAATTATGCAGACATCGGTGAACAAATATTTATGACCGATTTGGCCAGGGAGTTAGCAGAGGAGTTGGGGGCTGAAGCGCCACAAGAACTGTTGCGAGTGGAAAAGCTTAAGTTTGACGAACTAGATCCGCAAAATCCTCAAGCTTATTTGAAAGAGCAAATTGATAAGTTTGGCGTTTAAATATGGGGCAACAAGCATAAATATATCCAAACAATTATAAGTAATGATTTGCAACATGCTTTTAACATTTATTTACAATCCTCAGTTATATATGTATCTAAAAATACATTCTCAAGTTTGATTTTATAATTAACTATACTTACTGCTTAAATTATAGATTCCGCTTATTCGAGTAGTAAATAGCTATAAATAGAGAGCGAACAATATTTTTAGTAATTAATTATAGTCCCAAGTCTGCTGCTACTAGATAATAAAATTGACCAGCAAAGAAGCCGACAAAATCATTGTTTATAAATCCATAATCTTTTGGCGATAAAAATAGAAACTATCAAAGATTTTTTGGTTAGGCACAATTTCTTAAAGTATTATTTTCCATAAAAAACAAGCAACATGAAGAGACGTAACTTTTTTAAGTTGGCAGGTTATGGAGGGGCTGGCTTATCGACAGCTTTGGGAGCAACTCGTTCCCTGGCGACTACTTCTAATTCAAACTACACGGACTTAGCTAGTTTTGATTTTGCCACTGTTCGAGTCGATCGCCAAGGAGTAGAAACAGAACGCACCTATCATCACGCCCGTCTTTATACTGAAGACTTAGGCAACTATCAAACCCTAATGATGGTGTCGGTTCCTGCGGGAAAATATAGTATGGGTGCATCTGCTGACGAAAAGGATAGCAGCGATCGCGAACGCCCTTTGCACAAAGTCAAGGTACAAGAGTTTTTGATTGGCGAATATCCCGTAACCCAGGAACAGTGGCGCAAAGTAGCCAAGCTGCCCCAAGTTAATCGAGAATTGAAGCTAAACCCTTCCCATTTTCAGGGTGATAAACGCCCAGTAGAGAGCGTTTCTTGGTTAGAAGCTACAGAATTTTGCGATCGCCTTACGGCATATACAGGAAGGCAATATCGACTACCTAGCGAGGCTGAATGGGAATACGCCTGTCGGGGAAATACGCGATCGCCCTTTGCCTATGGAGATACGTTAACTAGTGAGTTAGCAGATTATGCCAGCACCTATGCCTATGCCTCGGAAACAGGTGCTGCTTATCGCCAGGGAACAACAGATGTAGCTGAATTCATCCCTAATGCCTTTGGTTTGTATGACCTACACGGCAATGTTCGGGAATGGTGTGCCGATCCTTGGCACGAAAACTATCACGGCGCACCTAGTAATAGTAAAGCTTGGAACAAAGGGGGCAATCAAGCCTGGCGAACTCTACGAGGAGGCTCTTGGGCAAATAAACCATCCCATTGTCGTTCGGCTCATCGTTCGGGCTATCCAGCAGAGTCTTTGAATAGAGCGATCGGCTTTCGTGTAGCTCTGTAAGGGCGAACGGCTGTTCGCCCTTACAACAATCATTAACAAAATAACAATGAAAATACAGCACAACATAGCGGGCATCGAAAACTTAGGAGAAATAGATTTCCAAAAACGAGTGTTTGTTGTTCCCTGGGAAGAACGCATATTCGGCATTCATGTCGCAATGATGGCATTGAGCAATCATCTAGATACAGATTCCGTACCTGACTATTCCATCAGTTCAGTTCCGACTACTTTTGATAGCTTTTGGAGTTGGGGGCATTTGCGTAAGGGCGCAGAAGGAATGAATCCTTTCGACTACTTCAAGTTTCGCTATTACGAAAAATGGTTGGGAGGAATATCTGGATTTTTTATTGATGAAGGATATATCACCGAGGAAGAACTAGATGCCAAAACTGCCCTCTATTTAGAAGATGGTAATTTGGACAATGCACCCCTCCCCGATAAGCCCGAACCAGCGATCGACGCTCAAGTAATTAAATACTTGCGAGAAGGTGATTCGCCCCAAAGAGATGTGGATGTTACCCCCAAATTTGCCGTAGGAGATAAAATTCGCGTCAAAAGTATTCCTCCCACCGACCATACTCGCCTGCCAAGTAATCTGCAAGGTAAAATTGGCACCATCGATGTGGCTTATCCTGCTCCCTACACTTACTTTTTCCCGACTACAGACGGTTTGGGCGAACCGATGCCTGTATACAACGTAAAGTTTGAGGCTACCGAATTGTGGGGCGAGACGGCAGAACCGAACAATGTCTACTACAACGACCTGTTTGAAACCTACTTAGAAGCAGCTTAGGAAAATTAACTGTTCATCAAAACGGTATCGCGCGGGCTGCACATACGTGCTGTGGACAAGGGCATAACATCTCGCAATATTAAATACTAAATGAAATGACAAAATACGACGGATTTAATTACGATCGCGATCGCGAAATCTATAGTGCTGCCCGTGTTCGGGCATTAGAAGCATTATTAATCGAGAAAGGTATTATCTCAGGGGAAACAGTTAATAAGGTTCTCAACTATTTTGAGACGGAAATGGGTCCTTTTAATGGGGCAAAAATCGTGGCAAAAGCCTGGACTGATCCTGAATTTAAAGCTCAACTTCTAGAAGATTGTAATGCGGCGGTATCCAATATTGGCTTGCCCGTGGGCATGTCGGGGGCAGAAGGGGAGCATATGAAGGTGGTAGAAAATACTGCTGAGGTGCATAACATCGTGATTTGTACCCTTTGTTCTTGCTATCCTTGGCCTACTTTGGGTTTACCTCCTTATTGGTTTAAAGATCCCACCTTCCGTGCTAGAGCAGCCAGAGAACCTAGAGCCGTATTAACTGAATTTGGCGTAGATTTACCTGAAACTACGGCAATAAAACTATGGGATAGTAGCGCACAAATACGTTGGTTTGTACTTCCCCAGCAACCTCCAGGTACAGAAGGAATGAGCGAACCAGAATTAGCTGCCTTAGTCACTCCAGAAGCCATGATGGGCGTAGCCCTAGTTGGCTCTCCTTCTGCTTAAAAATATCACCAAGAACGAATGACCAATAACCAATAACCAATGACTAAATAAATGCAACTAAGATTTGAACACTTTGCTGCCACTAGCCTGATGGGTAGCGAAGAATCTCCACCGAGAAATAATGGCGAACTAAAGTTTGATCGCGACTGGGAAGGATTGGCTTTTGGTATGGCTTTGGCTTTGGCTAAGAAAGGTCACTATGAATGGGAAGACTTCCGCCAGGAATTGATTGCCTCGATTGAGGAATGGGAATCAGAACATTCTTTAGACGATGAAAGCTGGGACTATTATCAACGCTGGGTCATTGCTTTAGAACGTCTGGCAGTTGAGTCGGAACTAATTGATGAAGCCGAGTTGGAAAAACGCACCGCTGAAATAATGCACTGTAGCCACGATGAGAAGTAGATGAGAAGTAAAAGAATTAAAAAGATCCCCGTAACCATCTTGACGGGATATTTGGGGGCAGGCAAAACTACCCTGCTCAATCATATTCTGACCCAGGAACACGGCAAAAAAGTCGCGGTAATTGTGAATGAATTTGGTGAAATTGGCATCGACAATCAACTAGTGGTAGATTCCGATGAAGAAATTCTGGAAATGAACAACGGCTGTATTTGCTGTACTGTCCGAGGGGATTTAATTCGGATTATTAGTAAGTTGCTAGAACGTCGAGACAGCTTTGATTACTTAATTATTGAAACTACAGGATTAGCCGATCCTGCCCCCGTAATTCAGTCCTTTTTTGTCGATGAAATTTTATATAAACAGACAGAACTCGATGCGATCGTGACGGTTGTTGATGCTAAATATATCCAAGACCACTGGAATAGTGGCGAAGCTCAAGAACAGATTGCTTTTGCCGATGTAATTCTGGTTAATAAGATTGACTTAGTTAGCAGCGAAGAGCTAGACAGCTTAACCAAGAAAATTCGTGGTTTAAACGCGATCGCCAAAATTCAGCTCACCCAGAATTGCAACATCAACATCGAGTTGGTTCTAGGCATTGGGGCATTCGACCTCAAAAACGCCCTCACCATCGACCCTCAGTTTTTAGATGAAGATGCCCACGAACACGACCAGTCTGTAGCCTCAATTGCGATCGCCAATGAGGGAATTGTTAATGGCGACAAGCTCAATCGCTGGCTCAATCAGTTAGTTCAAGCGATTGGACAGGATATTTTTCGCATGAAAGGCATCCTGAATGTGGATGATGAAGACCGTAGATTTGTCTTTCAAGGAGTCCACATGACCCTAGATGGTAGACCAGGGAAACCTTGGAAACCTAATGAAACAAAAACCAATGAACTAGTATTTATCGGTCGCAATCTCCAAGAGTCTCAGCTTAGAGAAGGCTTTCTTACCTGCATAGTTTAAATCAAGGAAATAAAAACATGAAATCATTAAAGCAGAATTCTTATTTACGTAATTTGTTAATAGCAACGGGAATTGTCGCCCTCGAACTGTTAATAACTGCACCAGCCTTTGCCCACCATCCTTTAGGCGGTAAACTTCCCGCTAACTTCTTTGAAGGCATCATGTCGGGATTTGGACATCCCGTCATTGGTTTTGATCATCTAGCCTTCGTCATTGCTAGTGGTTTAATTGCTTTGAAAATAACGGGGGGAATTATCATTCCTGTGGCATTTGTGATTGCAACAGGTATTGGTGCGGGTATTCATTTGGTTTCAATAGATTTACCCATACCTGAAATAATTATTGCAGCCTCAGTAGTAATATTTGGTATCTTATTAGCCATCAAAGGTAAACGCCAGAAGAATCTCAACTACGGCTTAAAAATTACCACATTAGCGGCTTTGGCTGGTATATTTCACGGTTTTGCCTATGGTGAAGGCATTTTTGGCGCCGAACCAACGCCAATGATTGCTTATCTTATCGGCTTTATTATCATCCAATTAGCGATCGCTCTAGGAACATATTTTATTGCCGAGCGAGCTATTAAAAGTATCCCTGCAAAATATCTGACTCGGTTTGCCGGAAGTGCGATCGCCGCCTGTGGCATAGTCTTTCTCTCTGCGGCAATTATGAGCTAAATAGTTTATTGCCTGAATTTTCTAGGACTTCCCAAAAAGTATACTGCTGGTTGCTAACTTCGTTCAAGCACTAAGTATTAGCTTAAGATAAAACTACCTATCGCCAAGTCCCAGAATAGATGGGATTGAGCTGGCGATTTAATTATTAGTTGAGAGCCTTGAGTAATTCTGCCAACAGAATTACAAGAAATATTTATTTCGCTAAATTTCTCTTTGACTGTCTCTAGATTTGCTGGCGAAACCGACAGTAGGAATCCATAACTGGGAAAGCATAATAACCAGGTTTCTAAATCTATGGAAGTAGGATGAACAACACTATCTAAATCTAAAATTGCACCACACTTTGATGCTTCGATTAACATCAATAAAGTGCCTATGATTCCGCCCATACTAATATCCTTTCCTGCATTACACAGATTATGTTTTGCCAAATAAGGGAAGATTTCTAATTTTTCCTGTAGCTGCCTTGAATCTGCCTTGGTAGCAGCATTCCAAAAGGGAAATTTGGGGTGCATTTCTCCCTGAAGATCGATCGCCGTGACGATCAGATCTCCAGGCTGGGCGGTAAAACTACTAATTAGCTGGTTGGCTCGTCCCAAGATTGCCACGCTCAAGGCATTATAAGCACTGCGAAAATTAGTATGTCCGCCAACAATTGGCACATTAAAAGCAAGAGAGGCTGCCTTCATGCCCTCTAATAAAGGTATAGCTTTAGCACTATCTTCTGTCCAAATCGTATCGACAACTGCGATCGCTTTTCCTCCCATAGCAGCAATATCGCTGACGTTTACCATCACCGCACACCAACCAGCAAACCAAGGATCTGATTCTACCAATACGTGCCATATTCCTTCTGAAGCTAGCAGTAAGTAACCTTCTCGATCTGGGATAGCAGCACAATCATCACCAACCTGGATCTGACTATCGGTTTGCAAACCTAATATCTGGCTCGCGATTTGAATATCTTGTTTTTGAACAATACCTAAAGACTGTTTTAGTTTTGCGGTTAGTTGTCCAAGGTTTAGAGAAAGGCGATCGCTCATATTTTAATTATCGACTGTAGAGTTATCTTTTAACCATAAAGCTATTGACTACTAAATAGCACAAAAAAAGATTGAATTAAACACGTAAATATCAACTAATTTAGATTTTGTAGCCGTAAAATAGTCAAATTTAACTAGAGACATATCCCCCCCCCCTAGAGTTATAAAGGATATAGGTCGATGATTTAAATCACTTCTAAATGCGATCGCGATCGCATCTAATTGTTAATTGCAGTTATTTTGTCGCCGTAAGTAAAAGTTTTAGACAATGCATATACGCCAAAAAATATTAACTTCTATGAAAAATAAAAACAAAATAAAAATTGCGAAGTGCTAAATAAGTCTAACTATCGATTGTTATTTAAGAGCTTAATATCGCTTCTAATTATCATAGGAGTAGTATTATCAACGCAAATAACTATGTCTAACCCTAAACAATTTTGTATCGAAGCAGATGCTGATGCTACTAGAACATTTGGTCGAAGTATAGCTATCAACGATCAATATTTAGCTATCAGTGACGGCATGAGAAACAAAGTCAATCTTTATACTCCAGACGATTCTGGTGGATGGCAAAAGACAAGAGAGATTTTGCCCCCAGCCGACTTAGCTTTAGGTCCGTGGTATAGCGCACCATTTGGAACGAGTCTAGAGTTGGATGGGGATATACTAACGATCTCTGCTAAAACCATGAATCCAGAGTGGTATAGAAAAGGCAGGTCTCAATCTCTCAAAGAAGGAATAGCTGAATCTCTTTACTGGAGATACCTAACTAACCTCAAGACAGAAACACCACTAGAGCTGATCGATCTGCTTGTAGAACCAGAACCAGAATCAGATCGAGTGCGTTTTAATCTGCTTCGTCAAGGAAAGATCGAACAGTTTATCTTGCCCAACATGGGCAAAAGAGTCTTGGGTAGCAACGGTGTATACAAAATGGTTGCTTTAGATGAGAACCGACTTTTAGTTGGTTATTTATCAGAAAACGAAGCAGGTGGAGCTTATCTGTTCGATTTAGCTCGCCCCGAAGCAGAACCAATCGAATTATCTATCGAAGATACAGACTTGGGACGTACGATCGCAATTTCTCAACAGTTTGCCGTGGTTGGTTCTGATAGATTTAATTACCAGCTTGCTTTCGATTCTCGTCCTCGATGGTTAATGACCCTAATCCGAAATCTAGAAAACGGTGCGACCAATACGATTAAAAGCTTTGGAAAGGTATCTTTGAGCGGCAACATCTTAGCAGTGATGAAATCTCATTCAGACGGTATCTACTCTTTTATAGAGGTATTTAGGCTAGATGAAAATGCTAATGCTCATTTGATTACAAAACGAACAGTCCATCAAGGCGAGGTACAAAATGGCTTTTTGTTTACTCAAAAATACGATGACTCTAAGCGAATCTGTATCGAACCCTTACCCAAAAATTAACAATTTCTAATTCAACTTAAATTCAGGAGAAAATTAAGATGCCTATCGTCGGACAAGACCAACGCCGAGTTGTTGACAGATTTGACGTTCCAGGACAAATAACACAAGCGCCGTTGCCTTCTATTACGGCAATAGACACCAGATATCAAGACGAAACTAGTGCAGTTGCACCTGATATTAGTGCTCTACCTGGTATTGGTACGGGAGTAGTTATTAGTCCCAATTACGTGCTGACTGCTGCTCATAATCTCTTTGTAAAATCAGGCATTGATGAATACTATACCGATATCAGAGTTACTTCTAGCAACCAGCAAAAAGATTTAGACGGTCGAGCAATTGGTGTTATGAACCGTCTAGATACAGGTAATGTTGACCTTGAAGTTGACTCTAACGTCAGTCCTCTAGATGACCCTATCAATACCGTACCGCCAGGTCTGTTTCTTCCCTTTGTAGAAAAATTTCTTCCCGAACCAGCAAACAGTAGACTAGAAAGTCAAGTCGATATTGGTCTAATTGAAGTTAACGATCGGGCTTCGATTTTGGACGCTCCACCAATAGGTCTAATCGCCTTTGTCGATCCTCTAACTCTCGAAGACTCACCTTTTGCTTTTGAGTTTCGGATTCAAACAGCAGGATATCCCGCAGATGTTGCTAATTCTTTTCCTCCTAGGCTAGACCCTAACGATCCACTTCCAGATAATGAGGGTATACCCGATCGAAATGATAATGATAATAGTAGTATTAGACCTGTAACAGAACTTGGTGGTCTAGTTAATAGCCTTCAAGTACGAGGCAGAGATTTGGTTCTTGCGCCAGGGGTTCTCGATGCCAATGGAAATGAGACAACAGGCAGAGTTCTTAGAGCCAGCGAAGGAGAAGGAGAAAGAAGAATACAGTACAGTACCAATATCGATACTATAGCTGGACAAAGTGGAAGTCCTGTATGGGGCTTCCTACCAGAACAATATGAATTAGAACCTATACCTCGTGTTTTTGCGGTTCATAGCCGAGGAGCAAGTGCTGGGAATGCTGCAAACTTTGGCACGCTGATAGATAAAGTGGCTTACGATCTAATTATTGACGAAATTGAGGGAGACGGAGACCCAAACTTACTCCCAGAGAACGCGATTATTGGTAGCAATCCTCGTCCGAGCGGGGTCACTCCTGAGAACGATGGTAATGACTTAATTGAGGGTACGTACCGCAAAGAACTCATTCTTGGATTAACGGGAAATGACACATTAATCGGTGGTGGTGCAGACGATCGCCTTGAAGGAAATGAAGGAGACGACGATCTAGATGGAGGAACTGGCGATGACATACTTACAGGTGGTCCTGGCATCGATCTGATTGATGGTGGCACAAATACCTTGGCAATCATTAATCCTTTTAACCGAGAGAGTGATATTGCAGTGTACTCTGCACCGATAAGCGAATACAATATCGAAATTGATACTACTGGTGGTCTTTTTGGTTCGCCTATTGGAGGAGAGACGGTTACAACCATCACTCATTTAAATGACGGTATCGACGGTGTTGATATCCTAACTAATATTGAAATTCTGGTATTTTCAGATGGAGCAGTTCCACTTTCATCTGATGATGACGATCTAGACGACTTGTTTAACTTCATTGGCACTTCTGGAGACGACGATATAGTTGGCAATGTCTTAGGCAATCTAATAACGGGAGAAGGAGGAAACGATCGCCTGGATGGAGATGATGGAAATGATACCCTCGAAGGTGGTAGGGGGAATGACTTGCTGCTGGGTGGCAATGATCAAGATACTCTTTTGGGTGGTAATGATTTGGATCGCCTTTTTGGAAATGCAGGCAATGACTCTCTCAACGGTGAGAACGGCAATGACTCGTTGTATGGAGAAACAGGAAGCGATACCCTCAGAGGTGGTAATGGTAATGATTATTTGTCTGGTGGAGATAATAACGATCTTGTAGTTGGTGACGACGGAAATGATAATCTGCGAGGAGAATTAGGTAACGATCGCATTTTGGGCAGCGAGGGAAATGATTCGATCAAAGGTGGTTCAGGTAACGATACAGTATATGCTCAGGCTGATGACGATCAAATATTCGGTAACGATGGGAACGATTTTTTATCAGGCGATCGAGGTAATGATCGCATTTTAGGCAACAACGGCAATGATACGATTCAGGGCGGTTCGGGTAATGACACGGTATATGCTCAAGCTGATGATGATCGCATCTTCGGTAACGATGGCAACGATTTTTTATCGGGCGATCGAGGTAATGATCGTATTTTAGGCAACAATGGAAATGATACGATTCAGGGTGGTTCGGGCAATGATACAGTGTATGCCCAAGCTGAAAGCGATCGCATCTTCGGTAACGACGGAGACGATCTGTTATCGGGCGATCAAGGTAATGATTTTATCTATGGTGGAACGGGCAATGATACTTTAGTTGGTGGTAGTGGCAGCGATCGGTTTGTCTATAATACTAATCGATCTTTTAGAGCCGATTCTATTGGCAGAGATACGATCAAAGATTTTGATGATGGTGATAACCGCATTATTTTAGATAAATCAACATTTGATGTAATTGATTCGCAAGCTGGCTTGGGATTTAGTAGATCTAGCGAATTTGCCGTTGTCAGTCAAGATAGTTTGGTTGCTAGTTCTAACGCCTTTATTTTATATAGTATGTCTACAGGAAATCTATTTTACAATCAAAATGGTGCTGCTTCTGGCTTGGGCAGTGGTAGTCTTTTTGCTACTCTGCAAGATGCTCCAGCTATTTCTGCTGGCGATTTCCAAATTGTCAATTGAAATCAAAGCAGATAGCAACACTGGCGTTAGCGGGGCGATGTCATGGGTAAATAGGTTCTAGAAAAGTGTCCTAAGTTAATTGCCACAATACCTAAAGCTACTCGGGACAAAAGTTTAGATAGCTGTGTTTTTGCCTCATGAATATTGATAGACTCACTCATAATTATTAAACTTAGTTCAACGCCAGCAAATTATAGTCAGATAAAATACACTTCGTCAGTTCTACAGTAGTTAAATAGCTGATAATTGCTGTAGCTGCATGGGTAAGCTAGGACGTACTTGATTTGTAGGAGGATAGAAATCTAATTCTGCTTCCATGAGATGATGGGGTCGATTGCAAATATCAATTTCTTTTACTGAATTCCAATGTAGTCTTTGAAAAAAGCGCACGTTGGGCAATTGAACCGTAGCCAAAAAGCGATCGCATCCCCAAGTATTAGCTGTAGTTACCGCTTTATTAATTAATCCCTTGCCGATTTTCCAGCCTCGCCGATAATCTGGATGTACTCCCAGTCTGCCACCGTACCAAAGTCCAGGTTCAGGTTCGTAGATCCTGACAACTCCGACAACTTTGTCATCGTGATTAAGTGCAACAATAGGATAAGCAATTGAGTCATATTCGTCGCGATCGCTATGTTTGAAAATTCCTTGTTCCTGACAGAATATTTGCTGCCTTAATAAAAAATAAGCTTCTATCTCTGCGGGGGATGTGGCTAGTTTAAATTGATAGTCTTGTTTCATATACCATTTGTTGTTAA
>JBCBWB010000072.1:0-24629 GCA_039817275.1 Cyanobacteria bacterium J06648_1
GTTCAAACCACAGTTTGGTTAAGTTATTGCCGTCGAGATCAACAAAATCTGAGGTTCCTTGGGCAAAAGGCAACACGGAAAGAGAAAAATTCTGAATCTGGTTAAAGCGATCGCTTCGCGGACATAGCCTAAGCAGATGTGGCTTGAGTATTACTGGTTGGCTGAAGCTGTAAGTCGTTTGGTGGCTGATTTGGTATAACACAAAAAGAATCGCCTAAAGCAATAAAAGTATTGTAAATTTCATTTCCCACTCCGTTGATTGAATTTTCCATGCCGTCTAAAAATTGATGCAGTCCTGATTGAATAATGTCTTCAACAGTCAAATAGCTTAGTTGAGAACACAATTTGCCTAAAGTTCTTTCTGCACCATTACTCCAGCTACCAATTGGTGTCTGGGTAATTTCATGAAGCCTTTGTTGAGTCTGTCGTAGACAAAAATGAATCGAGCGAGGAAACTGCTGGTCTAAAATTAGAAACTTGGCTACGCCGCTGGGAGTGATGGAATGCTGTGATTTGCTATACATCTCGTAGGCACTGGCAGATTTTAATAGCGCCATCCACTGGATCCGATCTAAGGGTGTCCCTACCCATTCAGCCGAGGGCAAAAGTAAAAAGTATTTTACATCGACGATTCTAGTTGTTTTGTCTGCCCGTTCTAATAGTCTGCCCATCTGCCCAAACTGCCATCCCTCATTATGGGACATGGTAGCGTCCATAACTCCTGCAAAGCGATGACTCGCCATTTTTACCACGCTAAAGAATTTGGGCAAAGTCCTCATCGAACTAGCAGCAGAAGCCTCTTTGACCAACAGGTAAAAAGAATTTACTTCTTCCCACATCTCCGAAGAAATAACTTCACGAATTGAGCGAGCGTTCTCCCGCGCCTTACTCACGCAGGAAATAATTGAGTTTTCATATTCGGGATCAAAACAGAGAAATTGAATGACGTTGCGGTTATTCACTTCGCTGTAGCGGTTATTAAACTGTGCCAAGTCCCCTGTGACTGAAATTAGCGGTTTCCACTGGGGAGAGACCCCCGCAGGTAAATCCAACATCAAATTGAGATTAACATCAATAAAACGAGCCACATTTTCTGCTCGTTCAATGTAACGATTTAACCAGTAAATTGAATCGGCTACTCTACTTAACATATAAAATAAATTTGCTATTTGCGTTTGAATAAAATTATTAATAAATAGTTAATAGTTTAAAAACTTTTTTTATTTTTCAATTTCTATTAGTTTACATTCATGCTGTTTAACAAAATCAGAAGTTAATTCGATTGAATCATAGGTTGAAAATGCTCTATGGTCTAGAGAATTTTTCCGATCCATTAGCATCTCTCCTGCAATATTTACTGTCTGATATTCTTGGTTATCAACTAGCAATTGCATCTTATTGTCTTTGAATATTTTTTTTCTCCTAAGATTGAACCAGCAAAAATAGTTACGCCCGTTTGCAAATGAAATATATCAATAATCTTTATTTCGACACTCATTGCTCTAGTCCTTTTGTGTAGCTATTTTTCCTTTCTCTTCTATTGATTGAAGCAATTTTTTGCAAGCAATAGTATCGCCACGAATTAAATCAGGCTGAAGCATCAAAGTTTGGCAATTGTTCTAACCTAATTTATCCTTTACAAACAACCCAAGTATCTTTACTGCCACCTCCCTGAGAAGAATTGACTACCAGTGAACCTTTCTTCAAGGCTACGCGAGTTAATCCCCCTGGATGGACATATATTTCCTCTCCACGATTGAGAATATAGGGTCGTAAATCTACGTGTCTGCCTTCGACTTTGCCATCGATTAAAGTTGGTACTCGCGAAAGGCTAAGAGTTGGTTGAGCAATGTAGTTACGGGGTGTTGCCTTAATTTTTTCGGCAAAGGCGTTTCTTTCTGCCTCAGTGGAGTTGGTGCCGATCAGCATACCGTAGCCTCCTGCCTCGTTAGCGGCTTTGACCACCAGCTTATCTAGATTCTCTAAGACATATTGGCGATCGCTTTCTCGCCAGCAGAGATAGGTTGGCACATTAGCAAGTAGAGGTTCTTCTCCCAGGTAATAGCGAATCATGTCGGGAACATAGGCATAAATTACTTTATCGTCTGCCACCCCTGTACCAGGAGCATTTGCCAAAGCTACCTTACCCTCTTGGTAAACCTGCATCAATCCTGGCACACCCAAAAGGGAATCTGGATTAAAAGCTAAAGGATCTAAAAAGTTATCGTCAATCCGACGGTAAACGACATCAACTCGCTTCAAACCCTTGGTGGTACGCATCTGAAGATAGCCATCGGCGACCACTAAATCTCGACCTTCGACCAGCTCAATCCCCATCTGCTGGGCGAGAAATGAATGCTCGTAATAGGCAGAATTATAAATCCCTGGAGTTAAGACGACTACCATGGGATCTGGCAGCTGTGGTGGGGCTAAATTGAGTAGAGTTTCTAATAACTGACTAGGATAGTCATCTACTGGTCTGACAGTCATGTCGCGAAAGATCTCAGGAAAAGTTGTCTTCATGATCCGTCTATTTTCGAGGACGTAGGAAACTCCAGAAGGCGATCGCAAATTATCTTCTAAGACATACCAGCTACCGTCTTTGTTTCTCACTAAATCTGTTCCCGTAATATGACACCATACCCCCATGGGCGGCTTTACTCCCAAGCAGGGCTTGAGAAAGCCAGAGGCAGTGTAGACGATTTCGGGAGGAATTTTGCCATCTTTGACGATCTTTTGCTCTCCATAAACATCATCCAGAAATAAATTGAGAGCCCGAATTCTCTGTTTTAATCCCTGCTCCAATTTTGACCACTCGTCACCATCGATAATGCGAGGAATAATATCGAAGGGAAATATTTTTTCAACTCCGCGATCATCGTTGTAGACATTAAAAGTTACTCCCAACTTAAATAGCGCAATTTCTGCCGTCTGGCGCTGCTGCTCAAGCTGCGTGATGCCCAGTTCAATCATGTGCTTGATCAGGCTGCCACAGTGCGATCGCGGTTGCCCTGAATTGACAAAAAGTTCATCGTAAAAGTCTTCTGGATCGTAAGCTTCAAATGCCATATATTTCTCTTAAACAGCTTTGAGACAAGATTTTCGTCATCATTTCAAAACATATAGATATTCGATCATCCTTTTTGTTCATCATGAACCTTGTAACGTTACTTAATAGAGCGGGCAGTAGCGGAGTTTGTGACCAGAAATTCTATATAATAAAGAGCCTAATAGTACAAGCCGATCTAAACCCCAAGGTCTGCGATCACTTCGTTAAGCTTTGCTAACGCTTTTTTCCTAATCATCATGCTTAATCCAAATTTGGAAGCAATAGAACTCAATAAAGAAGAATATCAGCGATATTCGCGCCACATTATTCTGCCAGAGGTAGGATTAGAAGGTCAGAAACGCCTCAAAGCAGCTAGTGTTCTTTGTATCGGTAGCGGTGGACTTGGTTCCCCTCTATTACTCTACCTAGCAGCAGCAGGTATCGGCAGAATTGGCTTGGTAGATTTTGATATTGTCGATAGTTCCAACTTGCAGCGTCAAATTATTCACAGTGAAGCCTGGGTGGGCAAGCCGAAGATCCAGTCGGCAAAAGACCGTATTCTCAGCATCAATCCCCACTGTCAGGTCGATTTATATGAAACAGCGATTAGTTCGGAAAATGCTCTAGAAATTCTCGAACCCTATGATGTAGTTGTTGACGGAACAGATAATTTCCCGACTCGTTATCTGACCAACGATGCCTGTGTGCTTTTAGATAAGCCTAATGTCTATGGCTCAATCTTCCGCTTTGAAGGACAGGCAACGGTATTTAATTATCAAGGCGGCCCCAACTACCGCGATTTGTATCCTGAACCACCACCACCAGGAATGGTTCCCTCCTGCGCTGAAGGGGGTGTCTTGGGAGTGCTATGCGGCATTATTGGTACGATTCAGGCAACCGAAGCAATTAAAATTATTTTGGGTGCCGAAAATACCCTTAGTGGCAGACTCCTGCTTTATAATGCCTGGGACATGAAGTTCCGTGAGTTAAAGCTAAGACCTAATCCTGAACGACCCGTGATTGAGAAATTGATTGATTATCAGGAGTTTTGTGGCATTCCACAAGCAGCGGCAGCAGAAGCAGATGCAAGCAATGCGATCGCCGAAATGAGCGTTCAGGATCTCAAACAGCTGATGGACAGCGGCAAGCAAGATTTTGTGCTGCTAGACGTTCGTAACCCCAATGAGTATGAAATTGCTAAAATTGACGGCTCAGTTCTAATTCCTTTATCTGAATTAGAAGATGGTGATGGAGTCAAGCAAGTGAAGGAGTTAGTCAATACGAGTCCTTCAGACTCGCTCCCGAAAGGATCAGGCGCATCCGCGCCGTATCGCCTAATTGCTCATTGTAAATTAGGAGGTCGTTCGGCTAAAGCCTTGAACATTCTCCGAGAAGCTGGCATTGAAGGCACTAATGTCAAGGGCGGTATTATCGCCTGGAGTCAGGAAGTAGACCCGAGTATTCCCCAGTATTGAAGAAGATCAAAGCAGAGGGCTTTAATATTTGATACTTTAGGGGTAGAAATTTAGAGGTGGGAATAATCAGAAACAGAGGAATATCCAAAAGATCTCTCTACTCTGCTCTTGTTCTTTCGCCTCTATTTTATTGTTGACGATCATGACAATAGATAGCAGCATGACCACAGCTCCAAGTTATTACTCATAACCTCTCATTTTCTGCTTCTTACTTCCGATCTGAATGAGCTACCTTTAGTATGGTTATGAGTTAAAAGTATAATTTAGTTTAGTTGCCATGCAAATTATTTCACAAGCAGTTCGCTGGACTAGCTTGATTTCTTTCCCTGTATTTTTATTAGCTGTCCCGAATTCATCTGCCTTTGCTAGAGGAGCAGGCATTGGAGCATGTGCCGATAGTCTTATTTCTAGTGGTGTAGCCGAACTATCTGCCGCATCAGCTTGTTCAGATGCGATCGCCCCTGGTGATTTGGCTAGCTGCGTCGAGCAAATTGAAACCGAAACCGCCGTAAACGGCGATGAAGCTTTGCAGGCTTGCTATCGTGTCCGTAGACCAGAAGAGCTAGCAGACTGTGTGACGACAATTGACGGCAGTTTGGAAACAGGAAAATCAGCGATGGCTTTAGATAGTTGCCAACGCAGCCTGTTGCCAGAGCGCTATGCTGAATGCGCCCTTGATTTAGCTGGCGTATCTGAACTGCCTGGTGAAGAAGTATTGAAAAGCTGTCTTGCGGCTGAAATAAAGCCTGGGGAAGTATCTCCAGAAAATTCTGATACTGAAGCTGAATAGGTCACTCTTTATTTTTCTTTTGAGAGAGTAGGTTTGCAGATGCAGATGAGCGGCAATGTGGAACTCAATGCTTAGAAAATAAGACATTGACTATTGGTTGAGACTATATTAGCTGAGACTAAAAAAGCTGAAGGGGCGATCGATTAATCGTCCCTCTCAAGAATCGATAGCACGATAGATTAGCTTATGGTTAAAGTTGTTGGAAACTCAACCCAAATCGGCGATTTAATCTAGTTTTAAGTAAATTAGCTAGAGATATATAACTGCCAATTTGCTATTTTAGCCTGACGCGCTAACTTTTTATTTTTTGACTGGGTCTAGACTGTCGTTTCAATATAGGTCGGGGCATTTTCTGGACTCCCAAAATCAGAAGTCTTATCTGTAGTATTAACTGTAGCTTTTGTTCTCAGTTCTATAATAGAAAGCGGAATAACAACTATCCACAAACTTGATGCAATAGCTACTACTAACCAAGAGATCGGATCTGTTTTAGAACATTCTTTATCCTTAAATTTATTAAACAGCAAAAAAGCGCAATAGGCACCTGCGCCAGACAAATAAAATATCATTTAAACTCCTAAATACTTCTTTGGCTCTGTATCTAAAAATATTATCTATCTTCTCAACCATAATTGGGTCAAGTAACAATATTGATTCAGAATAAATAAATGAAGTTTTAATGAAATATATAAATATTCCAATAATAGCCAGTAACTAATATAATATGTCTATTAATATCAGGAATAATTTCCAATATCCTCAATGGCAAGAACTAGCTGAGGCGAAGGTAACGCAGGATCAGGAGCTAGAAAATATAAAATGTCATTTGGATTTAGTTTTACTAGCACTAGAAGCCCTCGCCAATATCAGCTCAGAGGCAATTATTCAGGCTGCTCAAGATTTGAATTTGACATCGGTAGTTGGCGATCGCCTAACTCTATGGCGTTTGCGAACATCTAATCCCAAGCGAAAAACCTCTGGGGGCAGAAAAAAACTAGATGTAGAAGAAGCAAGAAGCCTAGTTTTGATTATTTGCCATTTAGCCAAACAGCACCAAGAACTACTGCGGCGAGGAGTTAGTTTACTAGAACAGGTTGCCGAACAAGAAGGCGAGCTACATAAAATTGCTTTACTGGGTAATTATTTAGATCGATTTATCAATTTATATCAAGAGAGAATTGCCGCTAGCCACAATACTTCCTCGGAATATTTAACTTTTTTAGCCTGGAAATTGTTGAGTGATTTATTATTTTACAGCGGTCAAAATGGTCATCGCCTACTCTGGATAGCTATTTTTGATGCTGCTCAGGTTAACCTAGATTGAATCAACGAGATTGGCTATTCAATTTAGTTGCTCAGATATTAGCAAAAAATATAATTATTAAGCCTACAAATCATAGAATCGGCGCTAAAGATTAAAAATATAGATAAATAAATATTTAATCACGTTCTCTCAACATGCCTACTACTATTCAGCGTTTTACCCCACCTACCTGCACTTTAGAAATTATTAATCAGCGATCGCTTTTACCCTCTAGAGCTAATCTTGCTCATAGTCATAAAATCCAGTTTCAACTACGTTTTGACGACCCCCGCCAGCCAACAGCAAAACAAGTTATGGTTCAGGGAAATCGCCAACAGTTAATAGAGCTTAAAGCCGCTGTCGAAGAATATGTGCAGACGCAATTAACTAACTCTTTGCGCCCAAAATCTAGTAATACCAACGTTGCTCAAAATAGCACGGCAGTGGAACAGCTGCCCAGGATTAAACCTCTGGGGTTAGTCCAGCACGAATTCTTTTTTGGTTCATTAACCCATGATGGTGAAGCCGCAAAAATTAAGCTTGGAACAGTCCAGCTATTCGATCTGCTCACTGCCTTAGAAGCCGCAGAAACCGCAGTCATTGCCGACGAACAGCGTAGTCAGACTAATCAGAATAATCTTCCTCTTTGGGGCAGCATTGCCGCCGTGGCGATCGCCGCTATTTCCCTGTCTATTTTCCTCAGACCCCAGGTACAGCAGCAGGTCGCTTCTGGCGATGGTCAACCAGAACCACAAGCTAAAATTCCCGAACTTAACGAAATAACTCCTCCCGTGACACCAGAGCAAGTTCAGAAACCTAATTCCGTAGGGACGCTACCAGAACCATTAGCATCTACTCAAAGATTACCTCCTCCCCCTACGGTGGAAACACCAAAACCCCAGCCAGATATACCCGATCCTGCCGACTATCCTTTAGCAGATGTAGCCCGCCAATCGGGATTAGATAACCCATCCAAGGGTCTTAAACCTAGCGCTCAACCTAACAACCAAGCCCCAGAATCAGCACCAGTCACTCCTGAAAACAACCAATCTGAATCGATAATTCCTAAAGAAATCCCCGTAGGCTCAACTTTACCTCCAGTAAAATTCAGTGAGCAAAATCAGTCTGAGATTGCCATCAATATAGAAGATTCAGCGCCAGGGGATGCAGATTTATTAGAAACAGAACCAGATTTGGCGATCGCCGAACCAGTCAACCAACCCAGTGCGATCGAGCAGGTTGCTGCTTATTTTGAAGAGCGATGGCAACCGCCAGCAGATTTAAGGCAAGGTCTAGAATATCGCCTGTTTTTTAATCTTAATGGTTCAATTAAGCGAGTTGTGCCTTTGGGCAAAGCGGCGCAATTTTATCTCGATCAAACTAATATTCCTGTTGATGGAGAAAAACTAATTTTCGAGGCTGATAACCCTCAGCCGCCAATAGTGAGGCTTTTACTTGATCCTGATGGTCGAGTTCATGTTTTTGCCGAACCGAATTGAACCGTGATAGACGACAAAAGCTCTTTTGATCGTTATTGTGGTAGGTTTTTATCCGACTGGCAAATACTTTAAAAGTCCCTTGCCGTCAGTCTTGAGGATAACTAATTCTCTAAGTAGGAAGTTCGATAGGAATTATCTTGTTTATAGGCGAGATAAGCCGCTTCCAGCAATTGGCTATTGCTATATCCTTCAGGTATTTCATCCAAGAGAATGATTTCTCTGACCTGTTCGGCTAGTTTACGACTGAGCTGATGCTGATATTCCAACATGATATTTTTACGTCGCTGAAGAAAGTCGCGGATGACGGCAAAATCTTCTGGTAGCAAATTTTCCATCTCAGCTTCAATTGTTAGCTGTAGCGCCAAGCTTTCGGCTTCGGTTGAAATATCGATCTTGCCCAATTTAGCTGCTTCTTCCTGGACGACAATTGTGCCTGCCAGCATGTCACCTAAGCGTTTCTCCTGCTGGGAGAAAATAATAAAAAATACGCCGACAAATAGCATATCGTCCACTGGTCGTAATAATGCTCGCAAAATTGCTTGGGGTAGTCTTTCTGGTTTGCCATTGTCACGGATCACCCTGATTTTTGCCCATTTTTTTCCTGGAGTTTGCCCTCTACCCAAAGTTTCCAACACGACAAAATAGCCGACGTAAATTGCAAAGGTAGTCATAGACTGGATTGCCCAGATCCACTGAGCCAGACGCTCTGAAAATGACCCGATTAGGTTGGGAGCAAGCTCATAAGCCAGAAATGCGGTAAGCAGCCAGACAGCCAGAAGTGTTGACCAGAAGATTACATAGTCGATGATTAGGGCAAAAGAACGGTTGCCAATTCCTGCTAGGGTAAACTCAAGCTCAACGCTTTCTGGGGTTTGTAAATTAATCTGATTAAAAAAACGCATATATATTCAGCAGCCTAGAAAAATATAGTAATTTATTTAGGCTTTGAGTCTAGCTTTGGTTGAACCAGGGAACTGTGATTTGAAATAATCTTAGCTAACTTGATTGACCTGTTCGGCAGTTTC
Organism: Cyanobacteria bacterium J06648_1; assembly: GCA_039817275.1. Lineage (GTDB taxonomy): Bacteria > Cyanobacteriota > Cyanobacteriia > Cyanobacteriales > Xenococcaceae > Waterburya. Next base: position 9,142 of record JBCBWB010000072.1, read on the forward strand.
CAAAAGAATCTGCGGGTTAGCCTGTTCAGGAGAGATAATGTTGCCTAAACCAGTAGCTTCGATGATGACATCAGGATTGATCAGCTTATTTCGTCCTGCTATGGCAGTAGCGGCATTTTCATCCCAGATTTGAGCCAGCTTAGTGCGGATATTCTGAAATTCATTCATGTCATTAAAGTTAATCAGAGTAAAGTACCGTTTGATGCCCTGCATATCTACCTCCATAGCGTAGACATCAAATTTGAGCTGTGGACTCTGAGGAAACTTAACCAATTTACCCGTTAGGGTTTGGGGTTGATTATTCCCAGCAGCGATCGCATCGATCATTTCGATTGGCTGCTCGACGGTAGAATCTAGCTGGAGATGGAGCGGGCGATTAGGATAGGTTTGTACCTGATAGTTGAGCTTGATAATATCTCCCCGATAAAGATTTTGAGTATATTTTGTTTCCGTTACATAAATTGGCAGCACTAAATCTTGGTAGCCCATGACCAGTATTTTTCCCTCTGCGCCAATAGCATGAACTTTGCCAATTATGCTAGTTTGCTCGGTTAATTCTGCTGGAATATCTGCTTGTCTTTGGTAAGGTTCAAAACCTTCTGGCTGTGACCATTGATCTAGCACCTGAACTGACTTAAGAGCAATATGCTTTTGGGGACTACGGTTATCAAGAAAATCTCCTCCAATACAGACCAGATCGTGACGATTTAGCTGGTTGAGAGTATTGCTAGTTGATGTATCGGAAGAAATCAAAGAAAACTCACGATGACTAAAGAAATTATTGGGTTCACGTACCGCCATGACGAACATTTGAGAAGTTCCTGCCGCACCATGAATTCTGCCAATCAATCCCGTACCCGTTAATTCTTGAGACAAATTTGCTATTTCTAAACCCTGATAGGCTTCTGGGTGATAGGTACAGCGATCGCCATTAGAGCTTAAGACTCTGGGTACAGTTGCCAAAATTAGAGAAAAACAAATTAGCAGTAAGTATAGATATTTTTTGATCATTCGTGCGGTTCTAAAATTTAATTGCAGATTGAGGTTTAGAACATAGTAAGCATAAAAATATTCCTCAAACTGTTACTGATACATATACAAGCGATAAAGTGTCATCATTTCTTGATTTAATCAAATAGCGATCTAGCTACCAAATTTTTGCCAAGTTGAGGACAAATCCTGGTAATAAAGGATCGCCGCTCACTGTTTGTGGTTTATCCCAGCACTGCACTTTAGCATCGGCAGTATAAACATAGACTTGAAAATTCGGGCGATCAATTAACCAACCAAGAGATACGCCATTGTCAATGTACTCCTGCATCTTATCCTTGAGTAAGGATAGACTATCGCTGGGCGATCGCAGTTCCACCACAAAGTCAGGACAGATCGGCGCAAACTTCGTCTTTTGAATATCGGAAAGAGTATTCCAACGAGTTAACTTAATCCAGCTTGCATCGGGAGATCTTGTTGACCCATTCGGTAAAATAAACCCTGTTGAGGAGTCAAAACCTATTCCCGTGGCATCCTTATCTGTCCAGTTAGCTAATTGCTGAATCAGCTTAAAGTTACGATTACCTGTTTGGGATCCAGTAGGGGACATAATTATCAGTTTTCCTGTAGCATTGCGTTCGATTCGCAGATGAGAATTGAGCTGGCAAAAGTCAAAAAAACTGTCGGCATCCATTTCCCATACAGGAGACATTTGCAACTCTAAATAGTTATCGCTCTGGGATGCAGTGGATATCATAGGTCATCACTGAAATATCTAATCTTAATTATAAAGTGGGTTTAAATTGTTCAGGCGATCGCTTTGCTTAAATACCTTTGTTTAACTTATTCAATCTACTGTTGGTTCGTGAGATAAAAAATCAGCCAGTCCCAGCAGATTAATTCCCTGGGGAGTAATCTCAAAGCGATAGGGCAAAACTTCTACTCCTTTAGCTACTGCCTTTCTCAAAAGCTCTCCATACCGAGGATCGCAGGTGTCGCTAGGGGCAAAGTGATCGCAATCTCCACGATTGATAAAGTAAAGCATTATGGCTTTAGTATCAGGGACTAATTCTGCTAACTCTCGCAGGTGTTTTTGTCCTCTGGTCGTTACTGTATCGGGAAATAAAGCTAGATTCCCCTGACTTAAAGTTACACTTTTGACCTCGACATATATGTCAGGCTGGCTGTTGTCTCCTGTTAATAAGAAATCAATGCGGCTCTTTTTGTCTTTGCCATAGGGGACTTCTGAACGTACTTCCTCATATCTACTGGCTAGTTCAGGCAGAATTTTTTGCTGTAGGGCAAGCTTGATAACTCGATTGGGAATAGCGGTGTTTGTACCGACCCAAGTACCGTCTAGCTGAATCATTTCCCAGGTATATCCCAGCTTACGCTTGGGGTTATCACTCTTTGATACCTGCACAACGCTGTCGGGTATAGAAACTCCTGTCATAGGACCCGTATTAGGACAGTGAGCCGTGATTATTTCCCCCGTATCTAGTTCAATATCTGCCAGAAATCTTTTATAGCGTTTGACGAGGCGACCGCGAAGTAGAGGTGGATATTGATAGATGAGGCTCATAGTTCCTAATTACAAAGACGAGGCTAATTTTAGCAGCATATATATCTATAAAAAGTTGGGTTTGCGATCGCCTTAGAAGTGAGATAATTAGCTTCAACCCAGTTAAATCGAAAGCCAAATTCATGTCCGATATTGCAACTCTGATTTCCCAGGTGCAGCAAGAAGCCCAGCGAGAGGAATTTCCCCTTGATATTCCTATTTATGAAGAGGCAGGAATTGAACCTACCAAACCAATCCTATATGCTGGGAATTTACATAGTCCTCTTTGCTTTTTTGGTCGTGATTTAGGTAAAGATGAGGTTCATGCCAGACAACCCTTGATTGGCGCATCAGGCACGATGGTGAGACAGGGTTTTTATTATGCAGTTCACAACGATAAAGCACCCAATCGCCAAGCTTTGGACAATACTACAATTGAGCGTGTTTTATTAACTAATACTGTTCCCTATAAGCCACCAGGAAATAAAGCTTATTTGATGAAGGTGAAAAAGAGATTTCGTCCTTTTTTGGAACAGCTTTTTGTTCTTCATTGGCAGGGAAACCAGATTATCACTTTAGGTACAGAAGCCTTCAAGTGGTTTGCTCCCTACGGTAGTAAGGGGGAAATCAATGATTTTTATAGCAGTAGCGATCGCTTTGAGAATCGGCTAACGATAAATATCAGCGCCACAGACCATACAGGAATGTCTCAAACAAAAGCGATCGTTTTATTACCTTTGCCTCACCCTTCTCCTCTGAATCAAAAATACTATGCTGCCTTTCCCAAAATGCTACAGAAAAGACTGTCACAAGTTGAGTTTTAAGAGTTTAATAAGATCTCAATTTATCCTCAATTCCCTAATCGAATTAGCTTCATAAGTTGGTGCAAATTAAACATATTAGTTTTCCTTACACTCTTTACAAGGAAAAAACATGATATCTTATTAATTAAATAGATAAATTTTTGTTACGCTTGATACAAAACTATAGAGAAATAAAGTTTATGACCAACAAGAAAACCGTTATTTCCCCCTCAATTTTATCGGCAGACTTCAGCCGTCTTGGTGAAGAAATTAAAGCTGTAGATCAAGCAGGCGCAGACTGGATTCATATTGATGTGATGGATGGCAGATTTGTCCCCAATATCACCATCGGACCAATGATTGTTAAAGCGGTTCGCCCTTTAACTACTAAACCTCTGGATGTTCATTTAATGATCGTTGAGCCAGAAAAGTATGTCGAAGATTTTGCTAATGCTGGAGCGGATATTATCTCTGTTCACGTCGAACATAATGCATCTCCTCACCTTCACCGTACTTTGGGTCAAATCCGCGAATTGGGTAAGCAAGCAGGTGTCGTATTGAACCCTGGTACTCCCTTGTCCCTCATTGAACATGTATTGCCTTTGTGTGACCTAATCTTAATCATGAGCGTTAATCCTGGTTTTGGCGGTCAGAGTTTTATAGAATCAATGGTAGATAAGGTTGCCGACCTGCGTAAAATGTGTGACGAGAGAGGCTTAGATCCTTGGATCCAGGTGGACGGCGGTTTGAAACCAAACAACACTTGGCAAGTATTGGAAGCTGGTGCAAACGCAATTGTGGCAGGTTCGGCAGTATTTAAGGCTTCAGATTACGCTGAAGCAATTGAAGGTATCCGCAACAGCAAGCGTCCTCAGCCTGAACTGGCAACGGTCTAAATAGCCGCAGATGGTAATTAGTAATTACCCAAGTATTTTTAAACATAAAAGATTCATTACTAGTACTGATAATGAATCTTTTTTATTTGCTATTGAATCAAAACTTGAACAAGTGCTTTGGCTGAAGTTTAAAGTATGCCAACCATATGTAGGGGACCAGAACCGCTTAACAGCTCTACTAGCAAACCGATAAAGCCTAGCATTGCTAGACGACCATTCCAAACCTCAGCAGCAGTCGTTAAACCCCATTGCCATTTTTCTTGAGGATACATCTTCATATTCTTCTTCGGATGGGTCACATCCTCAAAGGAGCAGGGATTATCATCTAGGGAATCAACGACTAGGTTGGCTAAAGCATCGATAAAACCAGGATGGACATTGAGCGCGGGAACGCGATGGAAATTCTTGATTCCCGCTTCTTCAGCAACTTCGCGATACTCAATATCTATTTCCTGTAGAGTTTCGATGTGTTCGGAAACAAAGCTGATCGGAACTACGGCTAAATCTTCGATTCCTTTTTCGCCCAAATCTTGGAGAGCCTGATCGGTATAGGGTTGCAGCCATTCTACTGGACCTACCTTACTTTGATATGCCAAAGTATAGTGGTTTGTTCGCCCCAAAGTTTCCATGATCAGACGGGTGCATGCTTCAATCTGCTCTTTGTAGGGATCTCCTGCCTCTTCTACATAGCTGACAGGAACACCGTGGGCGCTGAAGAAGACGTGAGCCTTATTAGGATTGGGAAATTTGTCTAGCTCTTGACCGATTAAATCTGCCATAGATTGTAGGTAACCAGGATTTTCATACCAGGAAGGAATTAGGGTATAGTCTACATCCTGTAAACCTGGGTCTTCTGACCACATTTCTTCCAAAACTCGGAAGCTCGAACCACTGGTGCTGATCGAAAATTGCGGATAGAGAGGTAACACCACAACTTCTTTGATGCCGTCTCTCTTAATTTGAGCGATCGCCTCTTCTGTGAAGGGATGCCAGTAGCGCATACCAACATAGATTTTGGCATCCTGACCCATTTCTTTCAGCTTGCCTTCTAGGGCATTAGCCTGAGCTTCGGTTATTTGTCGTAGTGGAGAGCCTCCGCCAATTTCTAAATAGTTTTCCTGAGAAGTTTTGGCTCTGAGAGTAGAAATCAACCACGCCAAGGGCTTCTGCAACGCTTTAACGGGTAATCTGATAATCTCAGGATCGGAAAACAAATTATATAAAAAGGGACGGACATCTTCGATTTTATCAGGCCCGCCTAAGTTGAGCAGCAAAACTCCAATACGACCCATAATTCTTATAGCTTAATTTTAATTTTCAATTTCTTTACTAATTTTAACAATATATCTTTTCTTTAGGATCTATTGTTCGCAGTATACAGAACTTAACCGATCAAATACATGGATCTTCAGATACTTGTGCTATTTTCTCAGATATTGATGTCAAATCCAAATTCGCTTACTCGGACTGGAGTTTACTTTGATAATCGCTGAGATTGTCTGTGTCACTGAATAATTAACTACTTCTCATTTTTCATATTATGCCTATGGTTAGCTTGCTACAGCCAAATTTAGTTTTAGGCGGTACTATCTTTGATTTAACTCTTGCTACGTTGCAACATTACAATATATCGGGGTTGATTTTGGACGTAGATGAAACCCTGGTTCCTTTTCAGCAAAAAGAAACCACTTTGGAACTACAGCAGTGGATCGCCGAAATCAAGCAAACAACTCCTATTTGGCTCGTAAGTAATAATATTAGCCACTCTCGAATTGGCAAAATTGCGAACTCTGTCGATTTACCATTTATATCTGCTGCCAGAAAGCCTTCTCGTCGCAAATTGCAGCAGGCGGCAACAGAAATGAATTTACCCGTCGAACAAGTCGCTATGGTGGGCGATCGCCTTTTTACAGACGTTCTCGCGGGCAATCGCCTAGGTATGTTTACTGTCTTGGTCGAACCCATGGTCGAACCTAATATTGCGGTTCGCTCTCATCCAATCCGCGATTTTGAAATCTGGCTGTCTCAGTTTTTGGGGGTATCTCTCGCTCAGAATATTGGCGATGTTACAAAAAGCAATAACTCTTGACTCAGAAAAATATAAAGAAAATATTATGAAACAAAGGAGTAGGAAAAATATCTGAGAATATACTTACAAGATAAAAACGAGGTCAGCTTATATAAAGGTCTCAAGTATAATAAAAAGTTAATTTCTAATGAGTGCCAGGCGCAGACAGTAATGTTCGTCTGGCATTGTTTTGGGAAAAGTTTTAGCTGAACAGCGCTACTAAAATTCAAGCCACATTGTTTTAAATCAAGTTATATTGCGATGGTGAATAGAGTATTCATTTTTGAGTAAAAAAGTATACCGTGACCAAGATGAATACTTAGAAATGCCTTGGCTAATAAAATCAGTTTTTTATTCTAAAAAAGTGGAACGATCTTTGTAGATGAGCTAGGACTCTATTGTGCCAGGGATATCTATTAGGGAAGAGCTGCTGGTGAATCAGCCGAGAAATTGCTTGATTTAGCATGGAGTCAGATATCAAATACTTTTCTAACCAGAATAGGTAAACTCTTCGCGCCAAGCGTTCTGAGTCTGGGTAGGTATCGGTTTCAGGATGAAAATTTTCTGCTTGAGATCCAGAAAACGATGGAGCGTAATTCATGGAAGATTGGTGATCAATCAACACTGCGGCATGAAGGCAAACTTGGAGAAGGAACATCTGAGGAGCATAAGTCAGATTAAATTTCAGATCGAACTTGCCTGTAAGCTCTATAGTCTGCCGATGGAGCAAAATATCACCGAGAGAAAAAGGCTTGAGGTGATTGAGCAGCAGCAAAATGCTCAAGTCTGGGGGCTGACTTACATTGCCCAATGCTAGGTTAAGCTTTTGATTCCAATACTGTCGCTGTTCCCAATTACTTAGCTGAATGTCAACGCTACTATTCTCCAAAAAGCCGAATACCGCATCGCTCTCAGGATGTTTTACAAGTAAAGATAGCTGATGTTGTAGCTTATGAGGTAGCCAGATCTGGTTGGCAGTGAGAAAAGAAATATACTGACCTGTTGCCTGTTCAAGCCCGCGATTGTAGCTAGCACTTACTCCTAAACACCGATGGTGATCGTGTTCTAAATAATAAATGTGTTGCGGAAAAAGCAAGGCATAATTTCGCGCCAGATTGCTACTTTTGTTGGTCGAACCATCGTCTACTAATAACAATTCCCACTGGCTATAATTCTGGGCTAAAACACTTTCGATCGCTGCTGCTAAATTAGTCACAGAAGCGTTATGAAAGACAAGAACGATTGAAATTAGACTTGGTGTTGGAGTCATGACCACTACTATCTAAAATAATGCTAAAACTACTATGCCTGCTACATTTAACTACTGGTCGAGGGAGGGGAGTTAACCAAAGAAAGCTGACTCTGAGAAACTTTGATCGTTTTGAGAATAGCCTGATAATAGAGCAGAGTGATTCCTTGCCAGCTAAACCTTAAGGCATTTTGCCGAGGTTGTCCCTGATACCACTGCTTGTCAATTGCCGATTGCAAAGCTTCAGTATACGAATCGGCATCGCTGACGTTGCAGGTAATTCCCCCATTACCAATCAAATAGCGGTGAATGGGATGATCTGAGGCAACAACAGGCAAACCACAGGACATCGCCTCGATATATTTCAGCCCACAGGGTTCTTGAACTGCGGCAGAGGTGAAAACTTTACCACTGCGGTAAACCTGAGGCATCTGAGCATAGGCAAAAGATCTAATTTGGAATCGCTGACTGCCCAATAAACGATCGCCCAAATCTTGGAAATAATCTCGATCTGCTCCTGCACCACAAATTAATAAACTAGCTTCTGGGAGGCGAGCAACAGCTTCAATAGTCAATTCTAGCCTTTGATCACTCTGACGATTTAAACTAGCAACACTAATGATACAGGGAGGAGTTAACCCTGTGGCGATCGCTTTTCCTTCGGGAGTAAATTCCATCGGCTCAATACCCAAAGGAATCGTATCAATGATCTGCTCGGCAGATAATCCCTTAAAATATTCGGCAACAGGAGAATTGAGGGCGATTAAACGGTCTGGACAAAGTGCTAAGTCGCGTTTGAGTTTTCTCATTTCTGCCAAGCTATTGTGCTCAGTAAACAAAATTGGAGTTTGTCTCAAAGCTCGGACACAATTTGCGGCCAATAAGCCACCATAACCATTCTGTGGCAAAATCACATCGGCGGGATGATTCAAAAGATAGGTAATGCAGGGCAAAAAGCTGGTGATCTGGCTCAAAGCAATTTTGGGCTGTTTCAGCCAGCGACCAATAGCTTTTGCTGTCCAGGAGTTTTCTCGCTCCAAGTTCTGATCCGCTAAAGAGTGAATGGGACGGCTAAAAGAGCCACATTTAGCACCGCTTAGTAGCTCTACCTCAAAATAATTATCAAGGCGACGGGCTAGCTCAACGGCAAAAATAGCGGAATTGCTTTTCCAGTCAATCCCCGCTTGAGGATGTATCAAGACGATTTTAGGCAATGTTCGACTTCTCCCTGATTGTGGTTGGTGGCAAATTATCTTGGTTCAGATTTTTTTTGAGCTATTGTTGAGCTATTTCTCTAGTCTTTGCTCTGCTGCTTAATCTTGCGGTTTTTCCAGAAGTCGATTCCCTCTTCTTCTTCGAGCATCCAGTTGAGCGCGATCTGAGCCTGAGATCGGGTTTTGGTCGCGATCATCTTTAATTGTTGGGCTAAAGTCATAGTCGAGCCGAGTAGGTATTGAAAGCGATCGCTTTGACGACAGGAAAAAATAAAAATAACCCAGCGGAGGTGACAAAATTCGCGAGAGAAAAAAATCAGCGGCTCATGTTGCAGAGCTTGATAGAGGTAGTTACGAGCAATCATGGGAGCGGGATTTTTGTCTTGCAGTACCTTGTGAGCCAAAAACAAGCTGGCATAGGCATAACTAAGCCGTTTTTGCTTGACTTTTGATTCTTGCTCTACAGGAATTAGGGCGTATATTTGTTCAATAGTTTTTTGTAGATCTAGCTCTAGAGCCAGCCAATTGTCTCTCTCTCCCTCTCGATCTTGCCGACAATAAACCAAAGGTTCAGAAATTACGTGAGAGGAGTAGCGATCGCTTAAGCGAATCCACATTTCCCAATCAGGAATAATTTTGAGATGAGGATTAAATAGTCCCACGTACTCAAAGCAATGACGGCGCACCATTACCGATGAAAAAGCAAATTGGTTTTGCGCCAGGATCTCTGAACAATTGAGTAAATCAGGAAGTAGATTGTTAGTGGTGCGATCCGAGTAGCCTGATTTAATTATCTTGCCTGTTGAATATCCTTGATGGTTGATCGACATCGACCAAGAGTGAATCAAGCCGAGCAGCTCGTTGTATTCTAGACAGGACGACTGCTTTTGTAGCTTGCTAGGATGCCATAAGTCCCCAGGGCTGGCAAATGCAATATATTTTCCTCTGGCTTCGAAAATACCCTGATTGAGAGTAGTTGCCAGACCTAAATTGCTTTGAAGAATAAATCTGAGACGGCAATCTGGCTGACGCTTAAACCAAGCATGAAGCTGACGACAATCATCACTAAAAACGATAACCTCGAAATTGCCACAGCTTTGTTTGAGAATACTATCAATCGTGGCGGGTAGATAGTTTAGGTCTCTATAAGCAGGAATAATAATTGAAACTAAAGGTAATTCAGCAGACATATCAGCAGACATAGTTGCATTGCAAATAAAACAGCAGGAGCAGCGAGGAAAAGCTAAACTACTCTAGAGAAAAAAATAGTTAAATCACCACAGTATCTAGCGATGTTCATAGGTTTGAGAAGGTGGCTGTAGCGGTATTTTGGTCGTTAGTTGGAGATACAAAAACAAATTTTTGTAGATCACTTTGTCCCAGTTGTGATTAATAGAGATATATGTCTGCGCTTTTTTGGTCATGGCTAACAACAGTTTTGGACGAGACATGGCATATTGGAGCTGAATCAACAGCGAGTCAAACTGTCCTGCTCTAAACAGCAAGCCGCGATCTCGACCAATTAGTTGGCGATGGTTTTCGGTATCACTAGCAACAATCGGCACACCTGCCCGCATTGCTTCGAGCATGGTGACTGAAGAGCAAAGATTATTGCCGTCCGACGGATTGACAAAGATATCGGCACTACGGATCAATTCCCCTAAAAAATTCCCTCCAATTTCTCCTGTGAAGATAATATTATTCTGCTGTCGAGCCATTTGTAACAGCTTGGTGCTGTACTCAAAAGAGTGGCTGATATCCCCTGCTAAGACTAGTTTCCAGTTATGAGGCTGTAGCCTCTGAAATACTTCAATCAACAAATCTAATCTCTGAGCTGGTTCAAACGAACCGAGATAGAGTAAATAACGACTGTTATCTAAGCCGAATGCGCGCAAGCAGCTCAAACTACTTTTGTTTGTCCTATACCTAGTGGGGGCATTAGGAATATATTGAGAACAGATACTATATTTGCGCCAGAAATAACTTGCTAACTCTTGGGAAGTAACGATAATTTCATCGGTATATCTAACCGCCATTTTTTCGATCCAGGGCAACAGCAGGCGAAAAAGCTGATGGGAACGAAGATCATCTGTTTCCAGCTGATGACAGGTCATGATAATTGATGAATCAGAAAACATTTGCGGAAACCAAGCAAACCAAGCTGCGGCAACACCATGAATGTGAATTACATCATATTTACCAAAGGTTGCCCAAATAAGATTGAAAGCCGAATTAAAAAGACTAAGCCGTCTTCCTGGAAATGAAGGCAAGGCAATTACCTTGATCCTCTGATAGATAAAGCTAGAAAACCAGGACTGATGCTGATAGCCTGGTTGAACATACAGATCTACTTGATGTCCGCGAGCCACAATCTGAGGATATAGTTCTTGACAATAGCGTTCGGTTCCGCCAAATTTACTGGGAATACCTCTAGCGCCAACAACAGCAATTTTCATGGATTTTAGATGGTAGTAGTTTGAGTTAGAGTCGAGAAGATTAGCGAGATTGCTCGCCTTAAATTAAGATTTAATAGCCAATTTTTGGCAGCATAAAACTGGCTCATTGAGCGCACCTGGAGTTTTTTAAGATATTAATAATAGTGTGACGATCGCTAAGCTACATGCAGAACGGATATTTATTAGTGCTTTTAAGTATATTTAGACAAGCAATTGGTACATTGAAAGTATTTAAAATACTGTTTACTAATACTGTCTCGTCAATTTGGCTGTCAGTTATAAAGCAGATAAATTTACAGTCGGAGTGGCTATCTCGATTCAGATTGGATATACAATTAATAATATTTAGTCGTTTAGGGAGAAAAATCAGCAAGATTATTGATTAGCTAAAAGCACTAGTTATTAAATTCATAAAGTTAATCTTGTTTGATTGTGCCAGCATTTTTACTCTGACTCTTGGTATCATTTTGATTACTTTCATACTTAGCTAGAGGATAGTTTACTGCTCTTAATCAAGTTAAATAAGGATGGGATTCGCTAAGAAAGCTCCCAAAGATTTGGGAAATAATAGTTTCTGAGGTAACTATCGTTTTATCTGAAACACAATAACTATTGATTTCAATAATTCATCAGCGATCGCATAGGGTTCTTTACTTGATCAGTGGCTTTACTTACGAGAAAATACTGAGGTTGTTTTCAAGCACAATCTTAATCGCTCAAAATAGAATTGGCAATGCGGCTTCTGCATCACAATAGTGATTTTAACTAAGTGAAACTACGTAAGCTAAAGTTAGACTTGATTTAAGCGGTTAGAAGATTTTTTAATGAAGTTTTGATGAAGCAAAAAAAATATATTTTACTAAAATATTGTTGTGACAATTATCAAGGTGTCAATCAGCTAATTGCAATTTTGAGTTGTATTGCCAGCGTTACTATTACAAAAAGTTCCAGAGCAATTAGTTAAAAAGTTAAAAAAAATTCTTGTTGCCCAGTACTCAGAAGCAGCAGACCAATCTGTTTCTTAGGAGTTATGAAGTAAAAACAAAAATACGGTCACTGCTAAGTCAGACCATAGTTTAGTAATTATAAAATTTAGCTGATAGCTGATAGCTGATAGCTGATAGCTGATAGCCATATACATAACGTTAGTCTTAAAAACGAACAGACCACTTTTTGAGCTGATATCTTCCAACTAGCTAGGTCAGAGTTCTCTTCGTTTTACGGCGGGGCTTGCCTGACCGTTGGTCAAATAGATGTTAGGCGATCGCCACAGCCAGTTAAAAAGCAAAAAAAAGAGAATTGTTAATTCTTCTAGGGTTTTTGCCATAAATATTGAGATTTTGAGCTACTATCACAGACGATTTTATAGTCAGAACTAACCGCAAAACTCATAATAGTAAAGCATTACTGGTTTTGTTAAGGTGCAATGTTAACCAATTAAAGCTAGATGAAAAAAGCTATTTATCGTATCCTCGATGCGAATCTTGATCGCGCTCGCGAAGGCTTGAGAATAATTGAAGAGTGGTGTCGCTTAGGATTAAACCATCAACCGCTAGCGGAAGAATGCAAACAGATTCGTCAAGAACTAGCCCAGTGGCATAGCTGGGAGCTACGACAGGCACGTGATACTCCTGGTGATGTGGGAACAGAGATTTCTCACCCCCAGGAAGAGGTAAGAGATAGTATCGAACAGCTACTTCAGGCAAATCTTTGTCGCGCCCAAGAAGCATTACGAGTTTTAGAAGAATACAGTAAGCTCTATGATCCACAAATGGCAGCCGCCTGTAAGCAGCTACGCTATCGGGTTTATACGATTGAAAGTAATCTCTTTAACAGCTATCGACACCAGCAGTTAGGCAGTGCTGCTTTATATTTAGTAACCTCTCCCGAACCAGAAATTCTCAAGCAGGTAGAAGCAGCCTTAAAGGGGGGTTTGACTCTAGTACAGTACCGCGATAAAGACGGTAAAGACAGCGATCGCCTAGAAAAAGCACATCAGCTATGTCAGCTATGTCATCAATATAATGCTCTATTTATTGTTAACGATCGTGTCGATATTGCCCTAGCGGTAGATGCGGATGGAGTGCATTTAGGTCAGCATGATGCACCAGTAGCTTTTGCTCGCGAGATCTTAGGAAGTCATAAAATTGTTGGTCGTTCGACTACTAACAAGCAGGAACTAAATAAAGCGATCGCCGAAAGAGCAGATTATGTGGGCGTAGGACCATTTTATGAGACTCCCACTAAGCCTGGCAAGGCGGCATTGACCAAAGAATATATCGACTATGTTAAGGCTAAATGTCCTGTTCCCTGGTTTGCGATCGGTGGTGTCGATTTGAATAACCTTGAGGCAATTCTAACCATAGGCGCACAGAGAGTTGCAGTGGTTCGCGCTATCATGCAGGCAGAACAACCAACTCAGGTAACGCGCCAGTTTTTGTCTCAGTTAATTAGACGGTAATTACCCCAAGCACGAGCTAGATCTATGACTAATACAGCTAATAAAATAACAATACAGGTCAACGGAGAGAGTCATACCTGCACCCCGCAAATTGCGTTGCCAGAGTTGTTAGTCGAACTTGGACTTAATCCTCGTTTGATCGCAATTGAATATAACGGGGAAATTTTGCACCGTCAATACTGGACAGAAACTCCCATACAGTCAGGCGATCGTCTAGAAATTGTCACTATTGTCGGCGGAGGGTAAGAGATTACTGATTACTAATTACTGATTACTAAACTATGTCCTCCCCAGAAGGTTATCTGCTATTGAATTAAACTCTTTAAATTTTTAAATACGATCCTAAACAGAAAAATGAAAATGATATTTACTAGAAAAATATTTACCAGAAAATTCTGGCTCAAGCCAGTCTTGGCGCTTGCCTTAGTTTGCGTCTTGGTTTTTGGGAGTGCGGGTGATGCTTTGGCTGCCCGTTCAGGCGGTAGAATTGGCGGCGGTTCTTTTCGCGCCCCTTCCCGCAGTTACTCGACTCCTCGTGGAGGCGGTTATAGCGGTGGCTATCGTTCCCCTGGCTATGGCTACGGTGGTGGCGGCTTTGGCTTTCCCTTTTTGTTACCTTTCGTGGGCTATGGCGGTGGCGGTTTATTCTCGATCCTCATCTTCTTTGCGATCGCTAGCTTTATCGTTCGTAGTTTTCAAAGCGCGGGGATTGGCGGCGAAGAGGGCTATGGTGGCAGTTCAAAAGTCTCGGTAGCAGAGGTAAAGGTAGGCTTGCTGGCGAATGCTCGTGAACTACAGCCTGAATTAAATCGTCTTGCCCTAACTGCTGATACGAGTACGGCTTCTGGACGAGCTACTGTATTACAAGAGGCAACCCTGGCTTTATTGCGTCATCCTGAGTATTGGGTTTACGGTGCAACTAACTCCCAAAAAGCTAGTCTGGAAGCTGCTGAAGCTAAGTTTAATCAGTTTTCTCTTACCGAGCGCAGTAAGTTCACTGAGGAAACACTGAGTAATGTAAATAACGTCATTGACGATGATTCTCAGAAAGCGTTGGGTGGAGCAACTCAAGAAGGTGCCCTTCAGCTTCAAGAAGGAGACTCGGGAGAATATATTGTCGCCACGGTAATTGTCGGAGCGACAGGTAATTTAGACCTACCTAAAATCAACAGCACAGATGATTTGCGCCAGGCACTACAGCAAGTTGGCGGTTTGGGCAGCGATCGCCTCTTGGCGGTAGAGATACTCTGGACACCCCAAGCTGAGGGTGACACGCTCTCCTCAGACGACATTATGGCGTACTATCCCAACCTAAAATTAGTCTAGATCTGACCCAACACAACAACTAGCGCCATATTTTTCTGTAGGGGATATTTTATCCCCTTTTTTCTTGCTGTCAGAATGCCCGTAACTGCCCTAAGCTGAGAAAAAATCTGGAAAAAAGGTTAAGAAAGCTGATACATTTAAGTATAGATAAATCTGGTTTTGCATTAATAAACCTTTTAAATAAATTAATAGCTGTCAAGGAGATAGAGTTATGGATTGGCGTGTAATAATAGTAGTAGCACCTTTGGCGATCGCTGCTAGCTGGGCTGTATTTAATATTGGTAGTGCTGCTTTGGCACAGGTACAAAAGTATTTTGATAAAGACTAATAGCTAGAAATTAGATAAAAATCAAACATCAAACAAATAAAATTATCTTGCCGACTAAGCTGCGTGTTTGCAGTAGTCGGCTTTTTTACATCATAAACGGCCAGGATTAGCAAGTTTATGGTCGATTCTTCTCCAG
>JBCBWB010000073.1:0-24360 GCA_039817275.1 Cyanobacteria bacterium J06648_1
CCACCAGAATTCTCTGCTACATTGCCGCCAATAGAACAGATGATCTGACTAGAAGGATCGGGGGCATAATAAAAACCCGCACCACTTACCGCCTGAGTCACCCAATTGTTAATCACCCCAGGCTGGACAGTAATACAGTGATTATCTAGATCCTGCTCTAAAATCCGATTCATTCTGGCTGTGACAATCAGTACTCCTGACTCGTGGGGTAATGCACCACCAGATAAGCCTGTTCCCGCACCTCTGGCAACCCAAGGCAAATCGTGATCATGACAGACCTTGACCACGGAGGCTACTTCTTCTGTAGTGCGGGGCAGTACTACCAAAGCAGGACGCTGACGATAGCTAGCCAAACCATCACATTCATAGGTAAGCAGCTCTTCTTTACGCCTGATGACCCCATCCTGACCGAGAATTTCTGTTAGCTGTTCAACTACAGGTTGCCATTTGTCTTTCTTAGCGGAGAAAAGCCTACTCAATACCATTACGCTTGTCTAGTTCTGATGATTTATGCCTATTAAATATCATCATATATAAATTAAGTACACAAAGGTTATGGGCGATCGTTTCGAGTTGCGGAGACTGTAGCCTGCTTTGAAATTAGCAAAACATAAATAAAAGCAGGTTTTACTCTCGCTTGAGAGCAAAAATTTGCAACTGCTGAACCAATTTAATTTTTAGGAGAGTAGCGATCGCTTTATTTCAAGCCAGAACATCAGTATGTCGTGACTATTAACGATCGCCTTTCAGCCTTTACTCAGGTAATTTACGCCTGATGAAAATTAGCTTGATAACACATAAATAATTAGAATCCTTGGCATTTATAGGGTGTAAGAGTGTTTGTAGATCCAGTTGAACTTTAGCAAGTTTAATCCTTGTGAGATATTTCAAGGATCAGTTTCAAATGTCAAATTTCGTAAAGCCGATAAGTACAACTCTTTTACGGAGGGGTATGGGGAAGTCGTCACGTCCCCATCAGGCGAGCGACCCACAGCCTCTATCGAGGCAAAGTCCCACAGGCTTGCAAAGCAAGCCAAGTCGCGTCTTAGCGACGCTCTGCGCGAACGCGCTGTGGACGCTGGCGCGGATGCGCCGTTCGCCGCATGTAATGCGCGAGATTGGGGTTTCCTAAAGGATACACCTGCGGATATGGGGGAAAGTTCCCCCAATATGAATCTTTGTATTTGGAAGATAAATTTTGTACGACAGAAAAGGGCATTAGGTCTTTTATTTAATTCACATCAGACGTAATTTATTTAATTCTTATCTGAGGCTAGGTAGTTTCTCAAGGTTGCATCCCAACATAGTAAGTAATCAATCAAGTTGTTACTTGCAAGAGTTCGAGGAAAACTAAAATGCTAAGCACTAAAGAATCAGCCGTTGCCCAAAATGCCGCCCCAGAAGGAATACTCAACGGTAGCGTGGCGGTTACTATGCCGCTATTAGATACCGAAGAAGCATCAGCGTTACTTGCTTCCTGTGGTGAGTTGGGCGTAGATCCCAGCTCGAATTACTTCACCCAGCGGACAAAAAATATTGCTTACGTCTTGTCTATCAATGAGCAATGGTTTCAGCTTGATGCTCAATGTTTTATTCAAGCCGAACAACATAATGATTTCTCTGGTGGCTATCAGCGCTGTTATCAGAAAATGCCGAGGCAATTTTTAGCTTGTGAGGCAACCAAAAAAGTTTTGAATGCTTTTAAGTCTGCATATAATATTCCCGATCGCGAACTGATTCTAGTTCAGGTACAAAAAAGCCATGTGACTACCGAGAATGCTGGTCAATGTTTAACTGGACAAGGTATTCATTCTGATGGCGCAGATCGAGCTATGCTGGTATGTCTGGAACGTAATAATGTTGCAGGGGCAGAAAGTGCTATTTATGCTGATTTAGCTGGTAAGCGATCGCTAATAAAGCCTTTTGTGCTTGAGGAAGGTAAAGCAATGATGTGGCATGACAATCATGTATATCATCATGTCCAACCTGCTGAGGTAATTGAATCTGAGAAAGAAGGTACTCGCACGGTTTTAATTGCTCATTATCCAGCGATCCATTATTTGCAGGGAACAGCAAATTCTAACAATACGTTGCCGACTCAGATTGTAGATAAAAGCAGACGCTTACGAGATAAAGCGTAAGTAATCTTACGTATTGCAGACTTTTTAAATAGTGCAAATTAATCTGGAAAGATCAACATTCATTTGCTATAAATGAGTAACTTATATTTGAGTTTGGCTATGCAGATGAAATACCAAAGATGCAGACCAGAAAAGCGGATTTATCGCAATTTGGCTTTAGGTATCATTACTTTTATTATCCTTGCCACAGTGCTGCCTGTAATGGGTTCTACAGGAGTTTATTAATTAATACTTGGGGTCTAGAATCAATATTCAATTCCTGCTTCAGACAAAGTTTGCTGTACTTCTTGACGAATTGTGTCCACTCTCTCTACCCAGGTAGGACTGGTAGCATAACCATTATCATAAAGCCGCTGTGTTGTAATTGCCTCATCTCCAGTCAAGGCATTAACCGACTCGGCAAAAATATTAAAGCATTCAGACACTTCGGGACAGGTTTCATACTCAATCAACTGACCGTTTTTCTCTAAGGTAATACAGTCATCGCTATCACACCGCAAACCAAAATGATTGCCTTTCCCAATTACATAGTCGCCATTGCCGCTTTCCTGACGCGCGATCGCAATGGTTAGATCTAGAGGAATGCCATACTCCTGTTCAATTCTACGGGCTTCTGGCAATAATTGATTTACATACTCGCTGTCGGTTTTTTTGGTAGATGCTGCCTGTTGAGCGATCGCCATTGGGGAGACTGTAATTATGGCAACAGCAACAGCCAGTAAATTAAGCTGTTTTTTGACTAATAGTTTGATAACTTCCATCTATTTTTTATATATTTATCTGTAGCCAAGTTTATCTGATAAAACTAAGCCATTAACCCTGTATAAAAGCTGGTAGTTAATAACTTAAAAAGATAATTAAAATCAGTCTATCTCAAAGTAGATAAAATTTAGTTTAATGGAAATCTGCTTCCCAAACTCCTAGATAGATATGGTCATCAGCCTCGCGGATAATACTGCCTTCAAGTTCTTCTGATTTAAAGGTATATTCATTTACTTGACGTTGATAAATATCTGCCAATGCTGTGCTTACTGCTGGATCGAGTTCATTCTCAAGTAAACTACTCAAAATATCTTCAATGGTTGCCAAACCGACAGAGGGAGAGATCGCAACTTCTGTTTGCCGCAGTTTATCAGTATCAAGGTCGAATAAATATCCCATGTCGATCGAACCACCAGCACGATTTTTATAAATCCAGGCGTTACTATTAGCCCAATATCCTGGTTGAATTGCGTTTGGTTCTCCCAAGACAGTTTTTAACTCCTGTTTGGAAGTTCCCGTCGGTAAAATAGGAATTGCGATCGAGTCTTGCGATCTAGAATTGAGGACTGATTCTGGGACGGCTAATAGTTCTTGAGGTGGCGCTGCGGCTGTTTCTGGATTGGTTTCCATCGCCGACAAAGAGTTAGATAGTTCCGAAAGTTCTGGCGCGATCGCATTTTGCTTGACATACCAGTCGTAGGCAAAAATTAGAGCATTTACTGCTACATACATAGCGCCAAGAGAAAACAGAATTATTTTCCACCAGTCGGTACTGCGATTTGGCTCAATTTGTGGTCGAACCGCAACAGACATGACACCATTACTGTGATTGAGATTTGTTTCTTCTGGTAAGATATCTTGCTCATTTAAACTACTGCTGTAGCTAAAAGTAAAACGTTTTGATGGATTTGCTGTAGTAAATTTTTGGCGATTTATGGCTGGCTTTTTATCACTACCCGAACTACTGTTAGATAGATCTTGCCGCATCTGGGCGGCTGAAGCGTAGCGATCGCTAATATTTGGTCTAATAGCACGGGCAATCACTCTAGCGAGATTGAGATCTAAGCTAGCAATAATAGGAGGAACTTTGAAGCTATTTAAATCAGAATGGGGGTCTAGATCGACAGGGTGTCTGCCCGTCAAAAGATAAATTGCAACCAATCCCAAACTGTATAGATCACTGGCAGGAATTGGTCTACCCAAAGCTAATTCAGCAGGCGCATAGCCATAAATATTATTAGCCGAAAATACCTGTTTATCTCCATAGAATCCATAGGTAGCGACGATATGTTTGATGGTGCCAAAATTGATCAACATCGGCAAGTCATCCTCGTTTCGCACGATAATGTTCTTGGGTTTGATGTTTTGATGAATTACGCCCTGGCTGTGAATATATTCCAGCACCTGTAGCAACTCAATCAGGATTCTTTTAACTTCTTTGGGAGAAAATCTGCCCTGCGTTTTGACTTTCTCGACCAGATTTCTACCTTCAATCAGTTCTCGTACTAAATAATAATCACGCGCTTCATGAGAATAAGTATAAATTTGTGGTAGTTGAGAATTGCCCAAGCTCAATTGTTTGAGACGTTTGGCTTCTTCAGCAAACTCTTCGTCGATCCATTTTACAATCTGAAACTTTTCAGCGATTGGTTGAAAAACTTTGATCGCGCAATTACGTGGCGGACTTTGATAGGTGTCTAAGACAAAAAGAACTTTATTAAAATTGTTGCTGCGTTCTATATGTAAAACAGAATAGCGATCATATAGTAAGGTCTGTGCATTAGGCATTTTAAATGAGGATTTTAAATAACTGAGCTAAATTCATATATCTAAGTTTAGTTAAATATACTGAGAAAAATAAGCATATTTGCTCTTTTATTTTGCTTTTTTCTGATCTGTGTGGTTAGCGATCGCCGTACCGTTCAAAGTAACTGTGCTTACCCCACAGCTAAATAGCTCTTTCGGTTACGAGATAGTGTATTTTATAGCAATTAGTAAATTATCGATTGATGCTGAAGTTCAAAGACAGTCCTCATAAATTGATGCAGGCTTTAGAGCGTTTTTTATCGGTCTATTTTGGCGATCGCCAAGTTAAGAACCAGATCGATACAGACGAAATTGCTGGCTGGAATATTCCTCAGCCTTTAAAAGATTTATATTCGTTCGTCGGTAAATATCCTGGTAAGCAGGGAATCCTCAGCAGTCAGGATGTTTTGTATATTAATTCGGGACAAGGCAAAACCTACGGCGGAAAAATTATAGTAGTGGGTGAGAACAACGGATGTTGGAGTTGTTTCACCGATACGGAAGGCGAAGATCCACCAGTCTGGACAGAAAATTATGGCTGGAAAGATGACTCCCCGAAATGGAAACTGGTCAATGATTCACTATCCCAATTTCTCATAACTTTCTGTCTGCAAGAAGCTATATTTGCCAGCAAATATTTGTATCGAGGCAATTTCAAAGTTCTAGTTCCGACTCTCAAGCTACAGGGTTATGAAGTAACAACCTGGCATGGTAGATACTTACCAGAAAGTTGCTTTGAAGATCGAGAGGGAATTACTGATTTCCACATGATTGAAGATGCTGTTTTAATTTCTAGCGATGGTTGGTGCGGTACAAACTATAAGAATGCGAATAGATTATTAACTTCACTAGTACCCAAACTCACGCAGATAAACATGAATTGTTCGCTAGCCACACTGTAATTGGTCAAAGGAATGTAGTATTTTAAGTACCCCAATTCTTGACTGACTATATGACTTCACACATACCTACTGCTGCTAGAACAATTAGACCGATCGCAGCCAGTTCGATCTACGGGATGGTGTTTCATGAGGGCATGATTTGGGCGATCGATTCGCGCAACGGTTATTTATTACAGATTGATCCAGCTACAGACAACACAACGATTCTCAATACTCGTACTTGGTCAGACTTTATTGGCGCGACTGGTTTGGCGATTACCGACAATATTCTCTGGTTCACTAATCGGGAGTGTGTTTACTGCTGTTCTTTGATCACGCGAGATTTTGAACCTCAATTATTTCTCCGTTTAGATGACGATCTCGACGGCATTGCCGTTTGGGAATCAACTATCTATTTAACCAGTCAGCGACAGGGTAAAATTCTAATTTACGATCGCGACAAGGCAACTAAGATCACCCACTTTTATGCACCTGGGATTGGTTTAGAGAACATTACCGTCAAGTCGGAAGAGATTTGGCTGACGGATACTTTAGAACAAACCGTCTACTGTCTAGATCGCGCCACAGGAGAGACTATCTTTAGCGTTTTGACTCCCTTTGTCTGCCCCACAGGGTTGGCTTTTCAGCCTGACGATGAAGGGGAAACTCTTTATATAGCCTATGCCGATCGCGAGGTTTATATTCGCGATAATCCCAACGCCGAACCCAATTACGAATTACAGTATCGCGATCGCACTTTTATCCATCCTCTTTATTTTTACTACGATCAACAAAAGAACTATGCTTTGTCCAACGGCTATCTGGTTGAGATGTCCTACACCGAAGAGATCTCCCCTTTAGATCCTGTCGAAATTGAAGACCTAGAATGGCGCATTGCTCTACCAGCCGAAACAGATCGACAAAAGATCCGCAAAGTTCAGGCGATCGGGCTGCCCTTCAGCGAAGAAGTAAAAGACGGGCAGCGCATTGCCGTATTTAAGTTAGACAGCTTTAATGCTGAACAGCGCTATGTATTTGGCTGGAAAGCGACTCTAGAAGTCTGGAGTATTAAATATCAGCTCAAACCTCAAGATTGTGAAGAAATGCCCCAGCTTGAGCCAGAATATCAGCAAAAGTACCTTTTAGACAATGACAATCTGGCAATGGATAGCGAGATTATTATCCAGGCGGCAAAAACTGCGGTGGGTTCAGAAACAAATCTTTTGCGCCAGGTATATAGTATTCGCAACTATGTCTACGATAAACTCGCCTACGGTATCAAGCCTCACATAGATACTCCCGATATTGTCCTTAAAAGGGGTGTGGGTTCCTGTGGCGAATATCTCGGTTTGCTCCTCGCCTTGTGCCGTCTTAACGGGATTGCCTGTCGTACTGTCGGCAGATACAAATGCCCTGGCGATCCGCTTAAGCGAGGCATTCCGCTCCAGCCTGACTATAATCACGTTTGGATGGAGTTCTATCTCCCTGGCTATGGCTGGCTACCAATGGAATCAAATCCTGACGATCTATTTGAAGGTGGTCCTTATCCGACGCGCTTTTTCATGGGACTGTCTTGGTATCATGCAGAGATGGCAAAGGACATTGCTTTTGAGATTATTACCAGCGGTGGCGTAAAAATTGACAAAGAGCAAGTTTCAATTGGCGAACTATCCCTAAACCATATTCGCTTTACGATCTTAGAAGAATTACAGCCTGGTAGTTAGATCTAAGCTATTTAAAGATTGCTGTGGCGTTTTTATCAGAGCGTTTTTAACAGCTTGCTTGCCTTACGCTCCAAATGTCGATGGCGCTTATAGTGGAACTTAGGACTGCTGCGGATATTTGCCACCATTTTCTCAAGGTGTTGCTTGGCAGTTTCTGTCTCTCCCTGCTTGAGATTAATTTCTGATAATAGTAAATATGCTTCTGGCTTGTTCCAAACCTTAATATTTTCTTCCAAGAGCTTCTGCGCTGCGGCTTCTTCCTCTAACTCTAGCAACACCTTGATATATAGCAAAGCAGCGTTGCCATATTCGTAATCTGATTTCAATTTGAGAATGTGAGCTAAATGCTCTTTCGCTTCTGCAAAATTTTCTCGTTCGTATTCGAGCTGTACCATACCCCATAAAGCTTTAAGATTATCCTGCTCTTTTTCTAACGCCTGAAGATAAGCATCTTGGGCTTTGTTTATCAGTCCTAAGTCGCGTCTCAAGTCACCCAGGGCTACCCACTGATAGGCATTACCAATATTTGCCGCTGCCGCTTCTGCATTCCATAGCTCATCACGACGCACCCGACGCTGAATCCTACGGGATACGGGAAAGTCTAACTCTGGCAACCGACGGACAAAAAAATAGACGATCGCTCCAGGAAAATTGAAGAAAATCAGCACCCAAATCCAGATATTTCTTTGTGGATCGTGAGCCAGACATTCATAAATCATCCAGATCCAAAAGCAGGTAGGTAAAAGGTAGATAAGCTGTGACATTTGAAGTTCAGGGTAATTCTAATAATAGGCATCCAGCGAGATTTCTCTTAAGTAAATGTTAGTTAGTTATTAATCAACTGTTTGTGATGTCGATCTTGAGTAATTTCTGAGCAACTTATAACCAATCTGGTTTGATTGAGACTTTGGTGAATACTGTCAGCGATCACCGACTGGTCACACTGGATAATTGATAATCTAGTAGTTGGTAAGACACAATATATAGTCCTATGAGTATTCCTGAAGACAAAGATCGAGAGTTTGAGCTGCGTGAAGCAGAATTGCAGGCGAAAGAAAGAGAGCTGCGCCTCCGAGAATTGGAAACAGAAATATACCAGGAGCATAAAGCCTCCGAACCCAGAACTACTTCAGTCGAGCCGCCGCTGTATAAAACTAAAAAACATAATCCAGCAGAAAACTCTTTTCAGAGGTTCGGTCGCAAGATAGTCAAGTTTGCCAAATTTGGCGCTTTCGTCGTTGGTGGTATTGCCATTATCAAAGTAGGCTTTTTTGTTGGTATGTGGATTACCTACCTCATCATGGCGGGGATTATTGCAGGGATTGGCTACCAGATATTTCTCAAGGAAGATAATTGATTAGTAATTACTGAATTATTTTCTTTTCTGCCAGGCGTAATTGCTGGGGTTCAATAGTTAGAGGCTGCTGTTTTAGTTGAGCTAATTCGCGGATAATTTCTTGCTGCTGCTGCTGAATCAAGTCTAAGCGAGTCATGATTTCTTGAAGCTGGCTAGGATCATTTGTCACTTCGTAATTTGTCACTGTCATGTTGGCAATATTTGCTTTTGGTTTTGGCGACCAACCAAAAAGGAATTTGAGTAGAGTAAAAGGCGATCGCAATATTGCCAGCCACATTCGATCTATCGCCCTAGCGATCGCCCGATAAATGGTCAGCAGCAGCCTGACAACTAAAATAATGATGATTAGAGTCCCGACTGTAGCGACAAGGGGATGATTGACTAACCAGGCAGCGAAGGGATGATGAGCCAACCAAAGGCTGGTTCGAGAACTAAGGGAATTGCCAACACTATCGAGAATATAATCATCGACAGAAGAGGCTTTGTCCGTAGCTTTATGCATCAAAGATAGAGCTTTATCTTTTAGAGGATTGAGTCGATCTGCCAGATTATCTGATAACACAGCGCTGAGGGTGAAAATTCTACTCTAGCGAAAGTATAGTCGAGATGACCTAGAAAAAGTGCGGATGGCGAGACTCGAACTCGCAAGGCGTAAGCCACACGCCCCTCAAGCGTGCGTGTCTACCAATTCCACCACATCCGCAGAAATGAGCTGTGCAAAGGCTAATTTTTTGTTTTAGCGTCTACAGTCCTGCTCTTGGCAATATATAATTTATCATACATTTAACTCAATTGCGGCTTTAATAATTCAGCCAACTGGGAAAAAAGATTTCGCGACCAGTATTTTCAGCTAATGGTTTGCTGTTGGACAATCTTATTCGACGACGGAAACATCTCTAACTAGCTCGCGAAACTTCTGGCGCTGTTGGGGGGTCAAGATCTCTCTCGTTGCCAGCATACTTTCAAAACGCAGTGAACCTATTTCTTGACGCAGGGTATTGAGCTGATGGTTTTTGGCTCTGAGCAGCTCGACGGATTCTGTTCCCACCATCATGTCTGACAACTGCTGCTGTAGTTTGGTGATGAGCTGTTTTTTCTTTTGTACCTGTCGCTGATATCGATGGTGTATCTGCTTGATCTGTCGCTGCTGTTCTTTGGTCAAGTCCAAACGCTGGAACAGGCTGACCTTTTGTTCGGGTTGTGTGGGATCAGAAGAACTATGGGCAATAATTATTGGCTCAGTGGGAAAAGAATGACCAAAAGGTGTAGACCAGCTAGAGCCAGCAAATACAGGTAGGCTGTAAAAAATTGACAGAGCGATCGCCACCAGAGTCAGTAAATATCGCTGTCGTCGGACTAAAGCTTGAAAAATCATTTATAAAATTGGAAAAATATAATGAATTAGTCAAAAAATAAAGTATTTATGGTGCCGAAAAAGATAGAGAAGCAGGGGACTCAGAAGTCGGCAATAACCAATAGGCTTCTTCATTGGTTGCGCTATAGCTATTGCTCCCTAAAGTATTATGCCAATTTTTTACTAAAAAGTTTTCTAAATCCTTTGGTTCGAGAGCGATACGAGGGGTTCTGAGATTGAAGCTGACAGAGGTGAATAAAAAACCAGTGGCAAGCAATTTAGCTGGTATGCGTCGCGTGGTTGCACCCGTCAGCAGTGCAGTTCTAAATTTGGCGAAATGCAGGCTTCGCTGCTTAGCACGAGGTTCGAGGGAGTCAATTAGCTGCTGTTCTAGATTTGGCGGAGCCTCTGGAGGAAGGGGATGATTCTGTCGCAGAAAGCTTACCAGATTATTTTTGCGATCGTTGGGTAAATTGCTCATGATACTGAATGGTTACACTAATAGGTTTTATAAAGATATTCCTTGCTGTTCGAGAAATTTCTTGAGGGAATTGCGAGCATGAAACAATCTAGATTTGACTGTTCCTACCGGCACATTCAAAATTTCGGCAACTTGCTTTTGGGGTAAATCTTCCAAATCGTGCAAAACCAACACAGCTCGGTGTTCAAAACTTAGGTTGTCTAAACCTCTTTGCACCAGATCCTGATAGTGTAACTGCATCAAATCTGGTGCTGATTCGGCGCTTTCGAGTTTGGCGGGATTAAACTGCTCTTTTTCCCAAATCTTGAGACCTGTTTTTTCCTGTGCCTTGGCTAATTTTCGTCGCCGATCAGTTGCCACATTCCAACTAATGCGATAAAGCCAGGTAGAGAAGTATTGAGTCTTTTTGAGCTTGGGCAAACCTTTCCAGACTTTAAGAAACACTTCCTGCACCAGATCATCTAGAGCTGCCGAACCACATAACTGGTAAAGAGTTGAACGTACTCGCTGTTGATAGCGTTGATAGAGTAAACGAAAACATTCGCGATCGCCTTGCTGACAGAGAAAAATTAATTCTTGCTCTGATGCTGCTCCTGTTGCTGATTCTGCATCTACTGCACTAGCTTGCTCACAAGCCAAGATTTTTCCCATTTTATCTAGAAATAGTTCATTCTTGTTATTTAGACCAGAAGTAGTTCAGCTAGGTTCAATTTTAGCCATATTTTTTAGGCATAATTTAATTAGAAGTCTTTGTCACCGAATTTGGTCAGCTATTTTGCCCATGCTCTGTCAACTATGCGATCGCGATCTTAAAAAGCTTACAGCTCATCACCTCGTTCCCCGACAAACGGTTAAACGACGACAGGCTGAATCTGCTCCGACAATTGATATCTGTGCTCCCTGCCACCGACAAATCCATGTTCTCTATAGCAATCTCGAACTTGCTAGAGATCTCAACACGGTTGACAAGCTAAAATCCGAGCCAAAAATGAGGAAGTTTCTCGGCTGGATTAGAAAACAAGATCCTTACAAGAAAGTCCGCGTCCGCCGTTAGAAAAAGAGTGAAGATGCACTAGGTTTAGCTGTGTCGCTTAAGAAAACATCTGGTGGATAATTATGACCGTAACCAAACCCAAAAATACCAAAGCAGCATTGGCAAGCCACCCTTTCTCATACCAAAGCTGAAGGCGAGGCTGTAGTTTGGCTTGATACTCAGCTAACTTAGACTGGCAGAGATTGATTAGCGGTTGATACTGGATTTTTTTCGCCTGGCAAAAGTTAACGATCGCTTCTCTGTATTTGGCTATTGGCGATCGATTAGCTGCATGCTGGATGTGATTTTGCTTGACCGCAAGCATTAGGGTCTGGTTTGGCTTCTGACCCCCTAACTGTGGTGCAGATGAATTGGAGATCGTACCGCTGGGCAATAATTGAGCAGAGGGATTTGATTCTACTTCTGGCACTAAATCTGGGAAAGATTCTGATGTCGTCTCAGATCGATCAATTTGGCTAGCTGCGGGGACTGAGTTAAGAGACTTGGTACTGTCCGTTCGGGAGGAATCTATTTTCACGGCATCGACTGGGTTTGTTGTTGCCCCATCAGGTGAATTTACCGAAGTAACTTGATCGGAAAACACCAGAGATTGTGTATCTGGGACAGAAGCATTATTGACTCTTGCCGAACTATGATCACGAGCTTTTTGCTTGCTTATTGATGGTGGTTTGGGTCGCTGCTGTCTGGGAGGATTAGCTTTTGGCGCTTTGGGCTGCTTGAGGTTGCTGGGATCAAAAATTTTGGCTAATAATCTTGACTCAATCTGGGTATAGCCATTACTTACCGCAACAATTGACTGTTTTAAATCACTCATCAAACTGTTTTTAAGAATATAAGATTTGGCTCCTGCCATTAGGGCGCGAGTCAGATATTTCTTATCTTCATGGCTACTTAAAATAATCACCTTAGTTTGCGGTGCCAAACGAGTAATATACTTGGTAGTAGTAATACCGTCCATTCCTGGCATTTCAATATCCAGCAATACGATATCAGGACGCAGCTGATTGATCTGCGTTAGAGCAGTACGCCCATCTTTTACCGTGCCGATAACTTTAATTTCTGGATCTTGGTCTAAGAGTGATTTAATTCCTTGCTGAACCAGATTTTGATCGTCTACTAATAGAATACGGATCATTTTTATGAAAGCTTAAATAAACTGTATATTGTGATGTTTAACTATTATTTCTGAAATATAAAGATTAAAATATCGTTGAGAATTTATCAGTAATTATACTGAACAATGATCAAAAAGTTAGGTGATGTTTAACAATTCAGGCTTTTCAACTATGTCGAGCGCTTAAATTACTAGCTCTTGTGCGAAAGCGACCTTAAGTAAAATAGCCAAAATATAGCTAAGGATGACTACCTTTGCTTGCTAATATTTTGATTGCGGTTAATGTTAGCAATGGTAATTGCATTAACCCTTACCGACGCAATATGAATTGACCTTTTGAATTAATTCTTGCTGCATCAGCCCCGCTTGGATAGCATCTTGGCGAGCAGCTTTGAGAGCAGACAAGTTTTGATTTTCTCTTGCTCTGACTGCATCATAAGTAGCCTGGGAATAAATACGATAGATTTTGGCGAGCTGATTTTGATATTCGCTCAATTCACGGTGGGTAACCTCCAGCACCGCGATATTTTCTGCCGCCTGATTAAATTTACTGGCAGCTTGAAGCCAGCTTTTCATTTCCAATGACTCGTCCTCTTTTACATAGCGAGTCTGATCGTTGCTGCTATTAACATCCTGGGCGATTTGAAAAATTTGCTCGCATTGAGCAGATATATTTTCCTCACAACCAAATAAAAACAAAGCCAAGATCAAATTTATCCCAACAGCGGAGATACTTATCTGGGGACATAAGCTCCCCGTGCCAGAAATTGCTATTTTCTGATGCTTATCCTTCATGACCTATGCTTTTGTTCCATGTCTCTGCTGGTGCCATTGCCAGGCATGGCTGATAATCTGCCGCAGGTCGGCATACTTGGGGTTCCAGCCCAACATACTGCGAACTTTTTCGCTGCTGCCTACCAAAATTGGCGCGTCTCCAGGACGGCGATCGCTTTCTTCGGCGATAATCTCTAGACCAGTTACTTCTCGGGCAGTTTCGATCACTTCGCGGACAGAGAAACCGTTGCCGTTACCGAGGTTAAATATTTCTGATTCGCCTCCATCCAACAGATATTTTAAGCCCAAGACATGAGCATCGGCTAGATCGTTGACATGGATATAGTCGCGCACACAAGTCCCGTCGGGAGTGTCATAGTCTGTGCCAAAAATATAGAGTTTGTCCCGTTTGCCTAAAGCAGTTAGCAGCGCTAGGGGGATTAAATGAGTTTCGGGAGTATGGTCTTCTCCTAGCGCACCGCTAGGATCGGCACCACAGGCATTAAAGTAGCGAAACGCTACAGACTTAAGTGCAAAAGCCGTGTCAAAGTCCTGTAAGATTTTTTCCACCATATCCTTACTCGCGGCGTAGGGACTGAGGGGATTATGGGGATGATTTTCCGTCATCGGTACTTCTTTGGGCATACCGTAAACAGCACAGGTAGAGGAAAAGACAATTTTGTTGATTCCGTGGGCTAACATTGCCTCCAGCAGATTGAGAGTGCTGGCAACGTTGTTGCTGTAGTACTTACCAGGCTCTTTAACTGATTCACCTACCGCTATATAGGCGGCAAAGTGCATTACCGCATCGATTTGGTGGCTGGTAAATAACTCATCTAATAAAGAGCGATCGCTAGTATCACCCAACACCAGTTTCAGCTGAAGCACATCGTCAACGATCTCCTGATGTCCGTAGGATAGGTTGTCTAAAATTATGACATTGTAACCTGCATTTTTAAGAGCTAGGGCCGCATGAGAACCAATATACCCAGCACCACCCGTTACCAAAATAGTTTGTCTCGCTGACACCTGTTACTCCTTAAACTAACTGAAAAGTTATTAACCTGACTTGAATTAATATATACGGCTGACTACGTAATCGGTCAACTCATGAAGCGCATCTTTTGAACTGGAGGGAGCAAGGCAGGATAAATTATCTGCTGCCATGCGAGCATGTTTGGAGGCTAATTTTCGAGCTTGGTCGATGCCGTTGCTATTACCAATTAGCTCTAAAGCCTGTTCTAAATCTCCTGCTTCAGAAAATTCTCGTTCGATTAGGGTTTGCAGATAAGTTCCTTGTTCCAAGGCATACAGTACGGGAGCAGTCAAATTGCCGCTAGCCAAATCTGAGCCAGCGGGCTTGCCCAGTACTTCCGTCGAGCCAGTAAAATCTAAAATATCGTCAACAACTTGAAACGCAAGTCCTAAATTACGACCATAGTTATATAGATTTTCTGCGACCTGTGGCTCCGCATCACTCAACACAGCAGCTGCCTTGGCACTATTTGCCATCAGAGAAGCGGTTTTATAGTAACTTTTGTCTAAATAAGCATCAATTGAGGCATCAATATCAAATCGATTCAAGCCCTGTAATATTTCTCCTTCAGCAAAGTCGCGGATCACTTCCGACAATAGCTTGACTACCTGTAGGTTATCTAAATTAGCCAAATACCACGACGACTGAGCAAAAAGGAAATCCCCTGCCAGCACGGCAATCTTGTTGTCAAAAAGACTATTAACCGTTTCTACATTACGCCGTAGATCGGCTTCATCCACGACATCATCATGCACGAGACTAGCAGTATGAATCATCTCCGTGATTTCTGCCAAGCGGCGGTGACGAGGAGTTAAACTTTGATCTGACATAGTAGCCCGCGAAGCCAACAAGACGATCGCTGGTCTAATTCTTTTCCCACCAGCATCAAACAAATGTTCGGCTGCGGCTCCGAGAATAGGATGACGCGCCCCAATCAGCTGCTTGAGGTTGTCTGTGAGAATATTCAGATCATTTTCAACGGGTGCTAATAAAGAAGTAGTAGAAGATGTCATTGTGAAGCCAAGTCTGGCAAGTATTTTTATTTAAGAAACTTTACATATATTGTACTTATTTTAAGGGAAGCTCACCTAATAACCAACTATTAACTTGGGAATAGTCGAAGATTGACCCTGCTAGTCAAGACTATATAAGTGTTTAATCTAAAATATTATGTTATTCTCGATAATGAGAGTATTAAATTTACCGTATAGTTATTTGTCTATAGGTAACCTTGCTGGCTACAGGTCAGCGGATCTAGCTAGACATAGCTATCAAATCAATTGCCAAAATTAGAATGCAGTATCTCTATCTGTATGGTCAAGATTGGTGTATAAACAGATCTTAATCTACCCTGATTAGAGCGAAGTATTTCGTAGTAGAGAGCAAAATAGCTCTCAGTTGGCTTGTTTCAGCATAACGTTGCTGCTTATTGTCTAAAGCTGTTAGACAACTGAAGGTAAGTAGCTTAATAGTGGGTGTGAGGGTTTAGAGAATCGAAATGTTAGGTGTTGAGGTCGTGATGGGAGCAACATCGAAGTAAAAATCGATGTTTAATCAGCAAAAATCCTGTCAGATCAAGACAAGTTTGGCTTGCCTAATTGATTCAGTTTACTGTGCTTAATAGTTTACCCCTTGGGGTTAGTTGTCTCCGTGCCATCGAAGTCAGCCTTCGAGCTGAAAGGTACGGAAAATTTCCGCAAATTATCAAATATCAAGTTAATTTTAGTCAATCTAAATTACCGATGAACCTGCTCAATCTACCCGTTTTCATCTTGCTTTTGGCGATCGCTTATCTGACCATTGTCTATGGTCTGCTCAAGATAGTGGAAACTCAAAAAGGTAACACCACAGTGGTTAACGATAGAAGCACTGTGGATTCAAACCAACCGATGAATGCACCTTAAAACTAAGTCATACACTCGTAAAATCGAATACTTTACGAGTGTGGATTAAGGCTTATTGCCCCTGAAACAAGTTTTTCGACCTCAATTTTTTGTACTTGGGGGTAGTAGCCCAACCACTGCTGAGAAAGCGCGGCAAATTGCTGAGGAGAACCAGTGACATAAAAGCGAGTTGGTAGAGAAAAGCGATCGTTTCTTAAGCCTAATAAAGAAAGTTCTTTGTCTGCTGCCTCGACAATATACTCTGCGGGGTCTACAACTCTTACGGAAGCTGGTAGCAAGGCTCTAATGGTTTGCTCTAAATGCCGATAATGAGTGCAGCCATAGACTAAAGTGTCAATTTGCTGCTCTAGTAAAGGAGCCAAATATTCTTGGGCGACTCTTTTGGTTTGTTCTGTATACAGTTGATTTTGTTCGATTAGGCTGACAAATTGGGGACACGCCATTTCCCAGACTTGAGCTTGAGGATTAATCTCTTGAATCGCCTGACGGTAAGCATGACTCTTGGCGGTTGCGGCAGTCGAAATAACCCCAATGCGCTTACCCTGTTCTACTGCGGCTTTTGCTCCCGATAAAACTACTCCCAGAATTGGCAGATTATATTCTTTTCTCACCGTTTCCAAAGCTAGGGCAGAGCTAGTATTGCAAGCCATAATAATCATTTTGACATCCTGACCACACATCCAGTCTAAAATTTCCCTGACATAGCGTAGAATCTCTTGGGGCGACTTGGTACCGTAGGGTAGACGAGCGGAATCAGCTACATAAAGCAAAGATTCTGTCGGCATTTGACGATACATTTCTCTTAATACCGTTAAGCCGCCTACTCCGCTATCGAATAAACCAATACGCTGATGCAAATTTTTCATCTTTTAGTCTGAATTCTAAATGGTTAGAGCTATGATTTAACTTGAAATTGACTGGTGTAGTATAAATACTTATAGATTATTCTGTTTAATATACTCTATAATTCCGCGGGCGATCTCTTCTGCCATACGACGACGGTGATTGGGATCTTTGAGGCGAGAAGAATCTATGGCTCCAGTTAGAAAGCCTACTTCTACCAGTACCGCTGGCATGGTGGAATGTCTTAAGACATAAAATCTGGCGCGTCTAATACCGCGATTGTCAATTTCAACTCCGTTTAAAATACTCCAGTGAATTACTTCTGCTAAACGGCGACCACTTTTGTAATAGTAAGTTTCTAAACCGTTGACATCAGGGCGACTGAGGTTAATGGCGTTAGCGTGAATACTAACAAACAAGTCCGCATCAATATCATTTGCTAGGTCGGTTCGACCTTGTAGACTGATGAAGTGATCGGTGTCTCTGGTCATGACCACATCAATTTCCTGTTTTCTTAAGATTTCTGCCACATCGAGAGAAATCGGTAAGACAACATCCTTCTCCTGGAATCCACCAATGCCAACCGTGCCAGGGTCTTTACCTCCATGACCTGGATCGATCACTACTCGGGGACGCTCGTCCGATAGGGCAGGAAGGGGATCGAAGGGTCTTTGCTTAGGAGTTTTAGCGAATCCTGGGGGCAGTAGGGGGGCATCGCCTTGAGGTAGGGGTGCAACTCCAATCTCAATCGGCAGAGCAATCTGCTTATTATTCGTATCCAGCTTACCCAAACGGTATCGCAAACGGGTTGTAATCTCCAAAACCACCCGCGTATCTTCCTGACGTACCTTTAGTTCGGAAATGGGACTACCCGCTTCTAGCTCGGGACCTTGAAAATCTGCCGCCAGCTCGGCATTGTCTACCGTAACCTGATAAATACCGTTGCTTTTGCGCGATGCTACTGCTGATAACGAGCTATCAGCATGAATAATTAATTCTGTATCGTCGTCAACCAGTTCTATTTCATCAATTGAGCTTAATTGACCACTGTTATTGATTGCGGGCGTATCTGTCTGCCCAACTCGAACGTCGCCAGAAGCAGGAGCGTTGGGTAAGTTGCCTCTGGGTACTAATAGTAAACCCTTGATGCGGCTAAAAGTTGCTAACCAGTCGGGGCTTTCTTCTGTAACCCACATGCTCATTAAAGCCTGTTCGTCTTCTGTCTGTTCAAACTCAATTGTGGTCACACCATATTGGTTGACCGCAACGGACTGATCGACCAAATCTTCTGGGAGGGTAATCCCGTCGAGCCAGAAATCAATGCGATCGCCATCTCGTTCGGAGTCAATTTTGATCTTACGATTACCATCAATATTGACAAAGAAACCATTTCTGGTCGCTCGAACATGGGGTGAACTGGTCAGACTGGCACCATCCCCAGCCCCAGTGCTGGTTTGCACGCTTTCCATGCCAGGCAGAGTTCTGGGCAGGTCTACTTCGGGTAATTCTAATACTTCGGGATCTGAGTTACTAGAGCTGACACGGGATACTCGTGGCTGAGGTAGCTCTACTTTCCAATGAGTCGGTGAGACATCGTCAAATTCAATTTCATCAGCATCAAAAGTATAGCCAGGGGCAAGCTCCACCACAATACGGGAAGTTCCCGATTCTGGCTGTCCAATCCGAAACCCTCTGACTGGACCTCGGTAGCTTTCTTTAACTGTTTCTCTGCCTAAAATCGTCCCAGGGAGGTCGATTACTAGTCGAGTAGGATTGCTGAGCAGTTCTGCTTGGGGCTGAACACCTTCATCAGTTTTGAACTCTAAATTGCTATCTTCTGGTTCAAACTCCCAAGAAACAATTTTGCCTGCCCTAGCAGGGGAACAAAGTAGAAAAACACCTATAAAACCAGACAGTAGCCAGGGAAATTTCACAATTATTGCTCCTCACACACATTAGGTAACTGATTTTCAGATATGGTTAGCCAGGGTCTTAGGCGATCGCTATTTGATTGGCGATCGCCTAGAGTTATCCAGTAAAACTGACTCAGCCAGAGTGATGTAGCCCCTAAAATATCCTCAGTTAATCCCATTTGAACTCTATAGTACCCATTCTGATAGTTCAATCGATCGAGACGTGAGAAGAAGCAATTTGGTTTCATTAAT
The DNA here is from genome assembly GCA_039817275.1 of Cyanobacteria bacterium J06648_1. Taxonomy (GTDB): domain Bacteria; phylum Cyanobacteriota; class Cyanobacteriia; order Cyanobacteriales; family Xenococcaceae; genus Waterburya. The sequence goes on from JBCBWB010000073.1 coordinate 19,397, forward strand.
TACTTGAGGCTAGTTGCACAAGAAGTTACAGATGTTTATCGGCTAAACTTCGCCTAATTATGTTGTCATTCCTGAACTTTGTCCACTGTCTCAGGTAGCTCGTCTTCTTGGAACACCAATCGCAACAGTGGTGGAGCGACAAAAGTAGTCGCAATTACCATGACGATAATGGCAGCCTCGGTAGCCTCAGATAATGCGCCACTGGCTGAACCTACTCCTGCAAAAACTAAACCAACTTCACCTCTAGGAATCATGCCCACGCCGATCGCTAGTTTATTAAGGTCGGGGTTACCAAATACGGTGAATCCCGTAATAACTTTACCCAGGATAGCAACCAAAATTAAAAATGTGGCAATGATCAGTCCTTCTCTGTTACTAGGAACAGTCGGATTCAGTACACTCAGGTCGGTTTTCGCTCCCACACAGACAAAAAAGATAGGAACAAAAAAGTCAGCGACGGGGATAATTTGTTCTTCTAATTCTTTACGCTTATCTGTCTCGGCCAGAATTAATCCCGCGGCAAATGCGCCTAAGATTCCCTCCAGGTTAATTACTGTGGCGATGTAGGACAACACAAAGGCAAAAACTAAACCTGTTAAAAGTACCTGACCACGGGTCTTCATTTCGTTGACCAACCCAACAATTAGTGGGCTGACCAGACGACCTAGTAAAATTGAACCAATCAAAAATACTGCTGCGCTGACAACTAGGTAAATAATGTTATTAATCTGAATTTCACCAGTTTTAACCAGACTAGCCACTACTGCCAAAACGACAATGCCCAAAATATCATCTAGCACCGCAGCACCGATAATTATCTGACCTTCTTCTGAACTCAGCTGTCCCAATTCGGCTAAGACTTTGGCGGTAATCCCGATACTTGTCGCGGTCAATGCCGCCCCAGCAAATACAGCGGGAACAACAGGGGTATTAAAGATATAGATTAGACCCAAAGTTCCAGCGACGAAAGGTGCCACCACCCCGACTACTGCTACTACAGCCGCAATGGGACCTACGCGGATCAATTCCTTGAGATCGGACTCCAAACCAATTTCAAACAGCAGAATAATTACCCCCAATTCTGACAGCAGACTAATCACCTCACTTTGGGAAGCAAAAACCGACTGAGCCGCCTCGGCTGGTAATCCTGCCGTACTTTGCAGCATATTGATTATTAACGAGTCTTCGACGGCACTGCTTTCGGGGAAAACCAGCAGGTGAAAAGCAGAAATTCCCACTAATACTCCACCGACTAATTCACCTAGCACTGGCGGTAGATTGATGCGGGAACAAACTTCACCCCCTAACTTACTGGCAAAGTAGATGATAACGAGGCTCAGCAACACCCCTGCTAGAACTAAAGTTCCCTCCTCTGCATCCGATTCGGCGGCAGCCTCGGTAGCTGCGGCAACAAATGAACTACTCAGCCAGTTTCCAGTCAGTATATAAAAGTTGTCGATCATATTCTCGGCTAAAAAATTTTCTCTAATTTATTAGCTTATCGTTATCCCTCCCGTTCTGATGTTTATCGCCATAATTAAAGCAAATATGATGTATATCAACCTTTAGCAGGATGTTAAATAGTTACTTTTGTAAGGTGTGAAATTGTTTAGGGCGATCGCTAATCCCAAACCAGAGAATATACTTCTAATTTTTGCACTCTAATAACTATCGAATGTACTAGAGCTAAACGAAAACCGCTGTATATCTCACTGAGACAGAGTTTCTTCTTCAGGAACAGTAGATGTATCTTGCCAGAACTTGATTGATTCTGTTGAGGGAATTAAAACAACCTTTTTGATAGCTTCGTCCGAACGTGCTTTTAGCTGTTCGATCAACGTCTCTAGAGAATAAGCCTCAATAAACATTTGGGCAGCTATTGCTGGCTGTCGTTTTTCAAACTGGGCTATCAGTTCTTCAGTCTGGGTGCGATCAAAAAAGAAAGGAATGACCTGCTGATTCTTGCGCGAAAACGCTACAAACTCTTGGTTTATGCCGCCTTTAATGACAAATAAGGGTACTCCACCTTTGTAGGGTTGTTGACTCGTTTCTGCCAGATCCCTAGCTGAGATAACAGCTTCTTGTTCGGGAATATAGGCAAAATTAAAGGCATTCTCTCGGCTTCTGTTCCCTTCGCTCAATTTAAAGACCTGTCCTAGAGAAACTGGCACAACAGCAACTTTCTCTGCTAGTTCGGGGTTTTGAGCTTTCATTTGAGCCAAAAAATCATTAGCTTCATCTTGAGAAATAAAGGCTCCTGCATACTGAGTATTATCTTCTCCTGGAATAACCACAGGCGAGCCCTCAGAGTCAGTAATTGTAAATACGGGAATCGGCGCGAGTTTTTCCCTGATTTCGACATCGGGTAAAGCGATCGCCGATAAATTGCTGATTGCTTCTGCTGTAAATAAACCTGTTCCTGTAACAGCAATAATTGCACCCCAACGAATTATTGGTTTGAACATAATATTTACGTTCTAGTCATCTCCCTTGAAAATTATGGCATTTCTCATTCAAAATCTTATAGATTGATAATGTACCACAACAAGTATACATGGAGACATGTGTTCGTTGCTCGGAAGTTAATAAAGAGAAATTTGCCTTTGGCGATCGTTAACTCTAGACAAATAAAGACTAAAGCGCAAGTTAACATCAATAGATCCTTGACCTTAGTTAAGCAAGATTTCCCACAACCCGATTCTAATAATTATTACCCTATCTACAGAGAATCAAGTAGAAACAATCGAGACTACACTTGATGTAATATTTCCCCTTGTTCGCCCAACTCTGGGTAGGGTTTTCCCTGACGACGATACATAGCGGCAATATCAGGATAGCCCCACTCAAATACTGTTTGCCGATAGGCTTCTGGATCTAAACGCACATGACTATAAAAACCCGCCTCTAACCTCTGTCGCTGAGCTTCAAACAGCACTACGGCATTTGCCACAGAGACGTTGAGAGACTGCACCATCCCCTGCATGGGAATAATAATGTGTCCGTCTACCAAGTCGGCTGCTAGCTCTGTCACTCCCCATTTTTCCGTACCTAAAAGAACAGCCGTGGGCTGGGTATAGTCAACTTCTCGATAGTCTACGGCGAGATCGCTTAAATGAGCCGCGTATACCTTGTAATTTTGCTGCTGCAAATGGGCGATCGCTGTTTTAATCTCAGGATGGGAATGTAGTTTGACCCATTTCTCGCTTCCTTGAGCAACTTGGGAATAGGTAGGCGTATCGCTATGGCGATTTACAGCATGTACGGCAAAAATCCCGACAGCATCGCAGGTACGAATAATTGCCGAGAGGTTATGGGGTTTGTGGACATCCTCCATTAATACCGTCAAGTCTGGCTGTCTCTGGTCGAGAACTTGCTTGATTCGTTCATATCTTCTAGGAATCATTAAACGGGAAAATAATGAATGGATAGTAATGAATTAGTTGTTAGTTATTAGTTGTTAGTCTTTAGATATTTACATCAGGGATCTAATTACCATGGCGGCATTAACTCCTAAAAAGACAGCCCAGATAATTAGTTCTACTTTACTAACTTTGCTAAACATGGCTAATTTATTGATGCTATTTAGTTAATGTTCTACATTGAGCCTGATTGTACAACAGGCGATCGCACAATACTAAAGCTACCATCGCTTCTACCATCGGTACAGCTCTAGGTAACACACAAGGATCATGTCTGCCCTTAGCGGCTAGGACTGTTTCTTCGCCCCCCTTTGTTACGGTTTTCTGCGCTTTGCCAATCGTTGCTGTCGGTTTAAACGCCACTCGAATTACAATATTTTCGCCGTTGGAAATACCACCCTGTACTCCACCCGATCGATTAGAAACGGTGCGAGTTTCTCCCTGTTCATCGATATAAAACTCGTCGTTGTGTTCGCTTCCTGTCATGGTAGTCCCTGCAAAGCCCGATCCAATCTCAAACCCTTTGGTAGCGGGGAGGGACATTACTCCTTTAGCTAAATCTGCCTCCAACTTATCAAAAACAGGATCGCCCAAACCCTTTGGTACATTACGAGCCACGCATTCCACCACGCCACCGAGAGAATCCTGCTCATTTCGTGCCTGTTCGATACGGGCAATCATCACTTCCGCCGATTCCGAGTTAGGACAGCGCACAATATTACTCTCCACCTGTTCTAGCGTCACGGTACTAGAATCAACTTCCGCTTCGAGATCTTTAATCCGCTTCACGTAGCCAATAACTTCTATCCCTGCAACCTGCTGGAGAATCTTTTTGGCGATCGCACCTGCTGCCACTCGACCGATTGTTTCCCGCGCTGAAGAGCGTCCACCACCTTTGTAATTACGAAAACCATACTTAGCGTCATAGGTAGCATCGGCATGGGAAGGACGGTATTTAATCGCCATCTCATCATAGTCTTGCGATCGCGCATCTTTATTCCGCACTAAAATCGAGATCGGCGTACCTGTAGTTTTGCCCTGAAATACCCCAGACATAATCTCACAGGTATCACTTTCCTTTCTCGGCGTCGTGATTTTACTCTGTCCTGGTCTACGGCGATCCAAATCCACCTGGATTTCTTCTTCACTGATTTCCAGTTGCGGCGGACAACCATCAATCACTACCCCGACACCGCCGCCGTGAGACTCACCATAAGTTGTGATGCGAAATATCTGTCCAAACGTGTTCCCCATGATGCCTACTGCGTCGTAATTAAAGCGACTTGTATTGTATCGCAACTTCCGAGTCGTTTTTGATGTGAAATGTGAAGGTGTTTTTTAGCTGTAAGCTATAAGCTATAAGCTATAAGCTATAAGCTTTTACAATCTATTTCTTAGTGCCGTCCTTTATAAGGTACGTTACTCCTTGAATTAAAGCAGCATTGCTAATTGATTGTGTTTGCATTTTAAAATAACTAATAATGTGACCTATCTCAACAAAGAGGTAAATATGCTACGGGATCTCACTATTCTTGAATAGTGAGA
>JBCBWB010000074.1:0-13642 GCA_039817275.1 Cyanobacteria bacterium J06648_1
GCAGAGGAGTATTCAATTCAAATTCGTAGTTTGATTCATAATTCAAAAACTGCTGGTGAAGATTTTGTGTCCAAAAAAGTCTAATCAAAGATGTTTTCTAACCATTGCCAGTATTAAAAAAAGCTTAAGAGAATTATGATAGCTAAAATATATGTGAATATAATTAATTTAGACAATATTAAGTGCAATTATAGACATACTAAGTTGTAAATTTTCAGTTTATTCATAACTATGATAAGTCCTTCGGAGAAGGAATCAAAATTAATACAGCAATTGCGCGTTATTATTGTTGATGACGTCCCAGACTGTAGGGATGTTGTGGAACTATACTTGTTGCAGAAAAACGCTTTGGTAGAAGCAGTAGATTCTGCTGATGATGTCTTTAAAATAATAGAAAGTTTTCAACCAGACCTAATTATAAGCGACATTTGTATGCCAAGACAGGATGGTTATTGGTTAATCGAAAAACTCAACCAACTCAATCTCAACTCTGAAAAATACGTACCATCGATCGCCTTAACGGCAGCGGCAAAAGTAGAGGAGCAGGAAGCGATAATTGCCGCGGGTTATGACGGTTATTTGGCAAAGCCATTTATGTTTGAAGATTTAACTAATCTGATAGTTGACGTGATGAATCGAGGAAAATTATCAACTAAAAATTAATTTTAGTTTCTTGAAGGTCGTTCGTAATTGTTTGATTTACATCCCCTTCTATTGGTCTAAAATTATATAAGATTAAAAATTGATTTTTCTATCTTTTTTGTTTAATCTAATAGCTTTAAAATAGCCCGATCACGACCCTGATTTTTTGCCTGATAAAGTGCTTTGTCGGCAGTAACTAATAGCTGCTTAATGGTGTGTTGAGAACTAGGAATGACAGACGAAACTCCCAAACTAAGAGAAACAGCATTACTAGTTAAAGATTGAGGATGGGGTAATTTCAGTTGAGCAACTGCCAAACGAATCTTTTGCGCTAACCGTAAAGCGTTTTTAGCTGGAGTTCGCGGTAAAATAACGGCAAATTCTTCACCTCCATAGCGTGCGACTAAATCAGCAGGACGATTGACCGTTTTAGATATTGCTAGAGCAACATTTGTCAGACAAGTATCTCCTGCCTGATGACCGAAGTGATCGTTATAAAGTTTAAAATGATCAATATCAGACAGAATTAAGGAAAGAGAAAAATTTTCTCTTTTTCCTCTTTGCCATTCCCTAACTAAAAATTCATCAAAGCGATGTCTATTTGCTATTTTAGTAAGACTATCCAAACTAGCTAACTGGTTAAGTTTTTGATTTAGCACTGATAGTTTTTTTTCAGCAGCCAGCAGTTCGCGATTTTCTTTTTCCAAACGTTGAGTCTTAGCTTTTAGCTCTATTCGCAAATAATAGTTTTTCAACTGGTTCTCTATTCTAACTAAAACCTCTTCTATATCAAAAGGCTTGGTAACATAATCGTTACCGCCAAAGTTAAAGGCTTTAGTCTTATCCTCAACTTCATTTAAGGCACTGATAAATATAATGGGAATATCTTGAGCGCGAGGATCTTCTCTCAGAATTTGGCAAACCTCAAATCCATCCATTTCGGGCATACTAATGTCCAATAGAATCAAATCTGGGGGGTCAACTCTTACCATCTCGATTGCTGGTAGACCGCGATCGCTTTGTGCCACCTTATATCCCCGATCAGAGAGCATAATTGACAAAAATTCCAAATTATCTGGTTGGTCTTCAACTACTAAAATTTTCGCTTGAGAAAATACCATTCGTTTTGCTAATTGCCGACCCAAAGTGGCGTGACATTAAATTTAGAAATATCAATCTCAGTCTTCAAACCTTTCTGCTATTTCTGACAGAAGCAACAGAAGAAGCTCTATCATAGAGCCAGGTAGTTTTGCTCCACTCAAGCTGCTAATAACATACATAAAATCTCAGAATTATTTATCTGGCTGTAGTAAGAAAGACAAAATAAACAGAAGAGGTCGTCAGGAGCAAACAAGACGATACTCGGTTTTGACTAAAAAACTACTACCATATTTATACAGCCTGGTGGTATTGAAATGATTGCCGATCCATTGAAGAGTACACCTGAAACAGCAGACGTTTTCCGAGCCGAGCAGCAGCAGATAATTATGCTGGTGGATGATAACGAGATAGATAGAGCGGTATATCGACGCTATTTAAAATCCAAATATCAACTCATCGAAGCTGAAACAGGAGAAGAGGCTTTAGAAATATACTCTCAGTTTCAGCCAGACATTATCTTACTGGATTACCTATTACCCGATCTAGATGGACTGGAATGGTTGACTCTATGGCAACGGCAGTATAGTGACAGTCTTTGTCCCGTAATTGTCTTGACGGGACAGGGGGATGAGAACATCGCCGTGCAGTTTATTAAAATGGGAGCAGCAGATTATTTTGTTAAAGGTCAAGTAACTGCGGAAAAATTAAAGCTGGCTGTCAATAATGCGATCGCAACAAAGCGATTACAGCAGACAAATAAAGATTTAATTGCTAAATTGACTGCTCGCAACAACAAGCTGAAACAGATCAATCGGCTTTATAAACAAGAAATCGCTAAGAGAGAAAGATATAAAGAGGTTATCGCTCATGTCCCTGCGGTAATTTATGCCAAAGATATTGATCGCGAAACTCAGCAATCGGGAAAATTATGGTTGGCAAATCAGGAATTTCAGAAAATATTTGCCCTAGAAGAAGCTGATGTTGTGGGTAAGACAGATCAAGAGATATTTCCCCCACACGTAGCCGATGATTTGGCAGCCAACGACCGCTTTGTAATAGATAACAAACAACCTTTGACTACCCAAGAACAGGTTTATCATGCCGATGGCGAACTTTATACTTATTTGTCTTTTAAGTTTCCTTTATTTGACCACCAAGGGGAAGTAACTTCGATTGTTGGTATCGCTACTGATATTACCCTACAGAAACAGGCTCAAGCCAAAATTTTGGCGAGCGAAACCAGATTTCGCAATACTTTTGAACAGGCTGCGGTAGGTATTGCTCACGTAGCACCAGATGGAAAATGGCTCAGGGTTAATCAGAAACTCTGTCAAATTATTGGTTATCCTAAAGACGAACTTTTACAAAAGACTTTTCAAGATATTACTCATCCCGAAGATTTAAATAACGATTTAAAATATGTTCGGCAAATATTGGCGGGAGAGATTCCAACTTACTCCCTGGAGAAACGCTACATCCGTAAAGATGGGGCGAATATTTGGATTAATTTAACTGTGTCTCTGGTAAGAAATAGCGATGGAGAACCCGATTATTTTATCTCTGTCATTGAAGATATTAGCAATCGCAAGTATTTGGAATTGTCTTTGCAAAAAACTCTCAAACGTCTTTCCAACCTACATCTCATTGATAGAGCGATTTTGGCAGCCGAACATCCCCAGGAGATCGCCAAAACTTCTATTGGCGAAATTCCCAAATTTATAGCCTGTCAGCGTATCTCGATTGTTACCTTTGACTGGGAACGAGAAACCGCTACTGTTTTGGCAACTCAGGGTCGAGGAACTCAATTGGCAGGAAATGGATTCCAAGTTCATTCTCAGGTGTGGCAAGATTTAATCGAGCAGCTAGATAAAATCGATCCTCAGCAAAATTATCTTGTGGCTTATCTCAGTCACTTACCTCAATTATCCCAGGCAGTTCCCGCGTTAGAAGCAGCAGGTTTAGACTGTTTTATAGGCTTTCCCCTCCAGTCTAGAGATAATAAACTGGGCATCTTAAAATTGTGGGTCGAGAATAAAGACATAATTGCGAACGAAGATTTAGCCATAGTTAGGGAAGTCTGCGACCAACTGGCGATCGCGATTCAGCAAGCTAATCTATTCCAACAGGTACAAAACTATACCCTGGAGCTAGAAGCGAGGGTGGCACAACGCACGGCTCAACTAGCAGAGATCAACCAAGAATTAAAAACCTTTAGCTACAGTATTTCCCACGATTTAAAAGCCCCATTACGAGCCATCCAGGGGTTTGCTACCGCCATTGAAGAAGACTATGGGTCAAACCTTGACGATTTAGGTAAAGAATACACCAGGCGATTGGTAAGTTCGGCACAGCAAATGGAACGGTTGATTCAAGATTTACTAGCTTACAGTCGTCTGTCTCGTGCTGAAATCCAGATGCAAACTATCGATCTCGATCGCATCGTTACTAGCGCGATCGCCCAACTTGAACCCGAAATAGCCGAAGCTCAGGCGCAAATTACTATAGATCGACCACTTTTAAACATATTAGGAAACAAAACTGTATTAACTCAAATAGTGAGTAATTTGCTATCTAACGCGATTAAATTTGTTACTCCAGGGATTGTACCTCAAGTACAGATTAAGACTGAAATCAAAGGCGATCGCCTGCGTCTGTGGGTCGAAGATAACGGCATTGGTATCGAAACTCCCCACCAAGACCGTATTTTCCACGTATTTGAACGGTTGCATGGCAACGAAGCTTATCCTGGCACGGGGATCGGCTTGGCAATTGTCAAAAAAGGTATGGAGCGTTTGGGCGGTAGATTTGGAGTGGAATCAAGCTCGGATCGAGGTAGTCGCTTTTGGATTGAAGGCAAAAGTTCATAAGTTGATAATAAAACGCAATCCTTAAAAAAAACCATTCATAAAATGTTTACAAAACTTAGATCGGCTAAGTTGTTAAACAATTAGCTTTGTAAAACTAGACATAATTTAATTTATTGATTGAAAAGCCAAATTTTTTGGGTTATTCAAATTTAATATTTTATAGATAGCCAGTATCTTTATGACTCAGGAATTAATTCCAATTTTGTTAGTAGAAGACAATTATAATGACGTGCTGCTGATCCAGCGAGCCTTCCGCAAAGCAAAGATCGAGCCACCCATGTCGATTGTCTCTGACGGGGATGAAGCAATCGCCTATTTAGCTCGACAAGGTAAATATGCCGATACAGAACAGTATCCAGTTCCTTTGCTGATCTTACTCGATTTAAAACTGCCCCGTCGTTCGGGTTTAGAAGTCTTAGCCTGGATACGACAACAGCCAGAATTGAAACGCCTCATAGTTGTGGTACTGACTTCTTCTCAAGAAAATTCCGACCTTGATCGCGCCTACGATTTGGGAACAAATTCCTATTTAGTTAAACCAGTGGATTTTCAAGATTTTGTCCGCTTGATCGAATTAATCGATGCTTATTGGTTTAAAGTCAATCAAAAACCACAGTTAAGCATTGAACATTAAACATTGCGAGACAGTTACGTTGCGGAGGTTTCCTCCGTTGAGTAAACTGTCGAGGGCGAGCATTGAACATTTATTATCGATCTATTCTGGTTTTTTTGAGAATTGAAAACAATATTTTTCCAACTTCATTCCCATCTTAATAAATACTATCAATAGAACAAATTCCTTTTTTCTTCTACCAAATATTTATATGCTTTTACAACTCTAATGGCAAACTTATAAGCTTTGTCGTAAGTTACGTTATTTTTCATAGTCCAATGGTAAATGACGAATGATAAATGATAAATGAAATGACTTATCCTAAAATACTAATCATCGATGATAATCCCAGCGATCGCACTTTAGCCCTGAGAGAGCTAAGAAAACTTTTTCCTGATTTTCAGGCAGTAGAAATAAGTGATGAAGCTGGTTTCACCGAAGCATTACAAACAGAGAATTTTAACATCGTCATTACCGACTATCAATTACGCTGGATTACGGGAATAGAGATCTTACATCGCCTCAAGAAAAAAAGACCAGATTGTCCTGTAGTTATGTTTACTGGTACTGGTAATGAAGAAATTGCCGTAGAAGCCATGAAAGCTGGGCTAGATGATTATGTAGTCAAATCTCCCAAACACTACGTCCGTTTGGCTGCTGCGGTACGTTCGGCATGGCAGCGATCGCAACAAAGTAAAGCTCTAGAAGAATTCAAACAAAGTTATTATCGCTTTTTTGAGCGTATACCGTTAGGACTCTATCGGTTAAACCCTTCAGGAGAAATCATCGAAGCCAATTCTACCCTGGTCAAAATGCTCGGTTACGACCGACGAGAAGATTTACAGGGTAAAAGCATTTTTAAATATCATGTCAAACCTGAAGCTTATCTCTTGTGGCAACAACAGTTAAATTCAGATCGACCACAAGCAGAATTGGAGACACAAATTCAAACAGTCGCAGGTAGGCTAATTTGGATCCGCCATAATGCGATTGCGGTTGAAGATGCCAAAGGCGATCTCATTTGTTATGAAGGGGCAGTAGCCGATATCACTGCTAATAAGCAAGCGGAAATAGAGCGTAGCGAACTGTTAAATCGAGAACGTAAAGCCAAGGAAGAAGCCGAAACTGTTAATCGGATCAAAGATGAGTTTTTAGCCACTCTTTCCCACGAATTGCGAACTCCTCTCAACGCGATCATTGGCTGGATACAGCTATTGCGGGGGGGGAAAATGAGCGATTCGCAAATTAATAAAGCTTTAGATGTTATTGATCGCAACGCCAAAGCCCAAAATCAGCTAATTGATGACCTTTTGGATGTTTCCCGTATTATTCGCGGGACAATGAAACTTCAGCTACAGCCTACTAATTTAATGGAAGTAGTGATGGCATCTTTAGATACGGTACGTCCTGGCGCTGAAGCTAAAAACATCGAGATTGTTACTCAGTTTGAATTCGACTCTACTAGGGTTAATGCTGACAAAGAAAGACTGCAACAAGTTTTTTGGAATCTACTCATCAATGCCATTAAATTTACTCCTGCTGGCGGTAAAGTTACAATTCGCTCAGAAGTTCAAGGCAACACAGTCTTGGTTAAAATTAAAGATACGGGTCAGGGTATTGCAGCTGACATTTTACCCTACGTCTTTGATCGCTTTCGGCAGGCAGAAAGCAAGTCTTCAACTCGTACCCAAGGCGGCTTAGGACTAGGTTTAGCAATTGTGCGTCATCTCGTAGAAATACATGGCGGTAGAGTAATGGCTGGTAGTGAGGGACTTGGCACAGGAGCAACCTTTGCGATCGAGTTACCTATTTTGCCCAGTGCCAACAATGATGAAATTCAGATTACTGAGTCGGCAACTGCTAGCTCTCTTCCCTCTCTTGTCGGTTTAACTTTATTAGTCGTCGAAGATGAAGCCGATGCTCGCGAAATGGTAACTCTAATTTTGGAGCAGTGTGGTGCCAAAATCGTTGCTGCTGATTCGGTAAAGCAGGCTTTGATTGAATACGAGCGACAACAGCCCGATATTTTGATTAGCGATATTTCCATGCCTTCAGAAGATGGTTACGCTCTAATTCGGCAAATACGCAATAGTCAAAACGATAAATCTAAGATACCAGCGATCGCTTTAACGGCATATGCTAGAGAAAAAGATAAACAAGAGGCGCTTGAAGCTGGTTTTGATCTGCATCTACCCAAACCTATTAGACCTATGCGATTGGTAGAATCGCTAGCACAACTTTTACATAGAGCCAAGCAAACTTAGCTATAAATTCAGCTTTTCTTCAATACCAGTTCCAGGATTATATTCCTGGCGATCTCCTAATCCCCTCAACGACTCTGATAATTATGTATCAAAGCTTAAAGTCCCTTTATAGACAAAGGAAGTACAATAACAGGGATCAATCAGGGCTTATTATTGCTCTCAACAAATAAGTCATTTTTGCTTTTCATTCTTTTCATTTAATTTTACCGAAGCTATATGGATGCCTTTGCTCTAGTCCCTCCAGAATGGACTAAATCTGCAAACCACGCGCTCGACTTTTGCTGTCCTAGTTGCAAAACCGAACCTGCTAAAGCAAACGACGTTTGGCTCAATCGTCGCGCTCCTGTGAGCGTGGTCAACAAACGCAAATACCAGGAATTTTATCACTGTGAATGCGGTACGGCTTGGTGGGGTTGGAGTGATGATCGCCCGCCTTCAGAATTAAGGGATTCCTAATCTTAGTTTGGTTCGCACCCAAAAAGGCTCTATTCTTAGATATGACTCTCGTTACCTATTCAAAGAATGCAGTTCGACAAAATTCTGATCGCCAATCGAGGAGAAATTGCTCTACGCATTTTACACACCTGTGCGGAAATGGGTATTGCTACTGTTGCAGTACACTCTACTATTGACCGTCAGGCACTTCATGTTCAGTTGGCAGATGAAAGCGTCTGTATTGGACCTCCACCATCAGGCAAAAGCTACCTCAATATCCCCAATATTATTGCGGCGGCTTTGACCCGCAATGCCACTGCAATTCATCCTGGCTATGGCTTTCTGGCGGAAAACGCGCGGTTTGTCGAAATTTGCAATGACCACCAGCTAACCTTTATTGGACCGTCTAAGGAAGCGATGCTGGCAATGGGTGATAAATCGACAGCTAAGAAGACAATGCAGCAGGCGAAAGTGCCGACTGTTCCTGGAAGTAATGGTCTACTCAGAGATGAAGCAGAAGCCAAGAGCCTGGCAGCGGAAATTGGCTATCCCGTAATGATTAAGGCTACGGCTGGTGGTGGTGGTCGAGGAATGCGCTTGGTTCGAGAAGAATCAGAACTAGTGAGAATGTACCAGGCTGCCCAGGGAGAAGCCGAAGCTGCTTTTGGTAATGGTGGAGTTTATTTAGAGAAATTTGTCGAGAATCCCCGACATATCGAATTTCAAATTATTGCTGACAGTCATGGCAATGTGATTCATTTAGGCGAGCGAGACTGCTCTATTCAGCGTCGTCACCAGAAATTATTAGAAGAAGCCCCTAGTGCTGTTTTAAGCTCCGAACTACGGCAAAAAATGGGGGATGCAGCGGTTAGAGCTGCCAAGTCGATTAACTATGTTGGTGCGGGGACGGTGGAATTTCTGCTGGATAAGTCGGGAGATTTCTACTTTATGGAAATGAACACTCGTATCCAGGTAGAACATCCAGTAACGGAAGTTGTCACAGGAATAGATTTAATTGCCGAGCAAATTCGGGTCGCTCAGGGTGAGAAGCTCAGATTTACTCAAGAACAAGTAAAGCTTCGAGGTCATGCGATCGAATGTCGAATCAACGCCGAGGATCCTAAGCATAATTTTCGTCCCCATCCAGGTCGGATCAGCGCTTATTTACCCCCTGGTGGGCCAGGAGTAAGAATGGATTCCCATGTCTATACTGACTATGAAATCCCCCCCTATTATGATTCTCTAATCGGCAAACTTATTGTCTGGGGTGAAAATCGCGATATCGCCATTAAGCGCATGAAACGAGCCTTGAGGGAATGCGCAATTACTGGAGTTCCCACGACGATTGAATTTCACCAACGTATTCTAGACACACCAGCATTCTTAAAGGGAGAAATTTATACTGACTTTATTGCCCAACATTTAAGCGATGCCTTGAGTAATTAAGATTTCTCAAATTTAGAGCCTGGAGCGATCGCCGACCAGAATTGCCTTGAGGCGACACATGTAGCTTCACATCGAGTTTAAGGTCAATCTCTCTAATGATTTAGCGCCATGGTAATCAATCCCTGTTGACCTACCAAAATTTCGCGCAAGAGAGTACAGACACCGACCAGAATAACTGGGGTAATATCTACGCCACCGATCGGCGTAATTATTTTACGTAGCGGCTTGAGGAAAGGTTCAGTAGGCAATACTACCAAATTAAAAGGAAACTTATTTGATTCTGCTTGAGGATACCAAGTCAGGACAATTCGCAAAATAAACAGAATTGTCATAAATCCTAACAGCAGGCTGATGGCGATCGCGCCAATATTTAAATTCATATCTCAGACCAAATGCTCGATAAATATTACCGAATGTAAATATATATTAGGTATTTTACCGTTATTTCTGAGGATTAAGACGATGTTGGCTGGCGATCGAGAGATTCAAGCCGCAATAAGTAAAGCGATGACGACTTATTCAAAGGTGTAATAGGTTTTCGATTACTGTTCAAAATGCGATCGCCATATTTTCAGTTCAGTCCATCTCAGGCAAATGAGGGAGAAAATTAAATAAACTTTGGTTTTGGTTAAAAAAATTTTAGAATTATAAAACAACGTAAACTATTAAAGTTAAAACAAAAGTATAGTCAGGACAAAAATTATGACTCCCTCTCTATTCAATTTCCTTTTAAGTATCGGCTTGGGTGCGGCAATTGTGGTTATTCCCGCGACTATTGCTCTAATTGTTCTGAGTCAAAGCGACAAAATCGAACGCGGATAAAGACAGAAGGATATCTTTAGCTACCATAGCTTTAGTAATTAGACGGCGAAATCATCCCCGCTATGGGGCAAGGGTATTGTTACCATGGTTTCGTCGTTATGTTTTAGTTTTAATTTTAAGTCTTTAAATATCAGATCTGAAAATTTCACACCCATGCTCTAAAAGTCCTGAGATAAGAGGTAAAGATACACTACTTGGGATTGGGTGTGGATAGAATAAGTATTAATTAAAATCAAGAGAACCAGATTGGAGAATATTCATGGTCAATTTAGGGGGCGGCCCAGCTTTTATCTTGGGTCTGTTTTTAGCCATAGCAGGAGCAGGTTTGTTTTTCCTGCGTTCGATTCGCCCAGAATTGGCAAGGGATTATGATATCTTCTTTGCGGCGGTGGGCTTGCTCTGTGGCATTATCTTAATTTTTAACGGTTGGCGACTCGATCCAATTTTACAGTTCAGCCAATTTTTGCTGACGGGTACAGCAGTATTTTTTGCCTTTGAAAGCGTGAGGATGCGGGGTGCAGTAACAGAACAGGCAAGACGCAATACGGAAACGGTGGATCGTGATCGCCCCGTTAGTCGAACTAGGGTCTACACCGAAGCAGAATTGGACAAGTTTGATTCCTACGACAATGTTTATGAAGGGGCAGAACCAAACTACAGCAGCCCTAGATTAAGCGGATACGAAGATCCTCGTTCGCGCCCTAGCCGTCGTCCAAGTCGTCAAAGACCTACACCCACGGCAGATATTAGGGATGAACCCAGACGTAGACCTAGCCGTAGTCGTCCCGAGCGAGACAATCCCGCTAGAGAATCCGATCGCTATGGTTATGAAGATCCTAATAGCCGTCCTCGCCGTCGCCCTCCCACCGCTCCCGCCAGAGATGCTTATGATCAATGGGACGATACTCCCAAAACAGCTTCTCGTCCCCGTCGTCGCCCTCCCACCGCTCCCGCCAGAGATGGGGTCGATAATTATGATCGTCCGAGCGATCGCTCTTTTCGTGACGATTCTTATCCTGCTCCTCCTACCGAACCAAAACGGAGACCTCGTCCAGCGGATTTAGGTAGAAGCTATGAACCCGAAGATGATTATGGTGCTAGTAATGTAGACGATCTGGGCAACAGCTACGACGATCGAGACTTAGGTAGAAGTTACGAGGAAGATGAGCCGCCTATTCCAGGAGATTATGTCGTTGATTATCAACCCTTAGACAACGTTGGGACTGACTATGGCGATGATGATTATGATGATGCGGCAGATGATGATTATGATAACTATGATGATGCCGACGATAGCGATGACGAGTCAGGATATGATGACTACCAAGATCGCCCAGAACGTCGTAAACCAATTAACTTAAACAACGATTACGATCGCTCGTAGAAGGAAATGCTGTTCAGTAGACAGGAGTAAAGCAGGATGAAATATGGGTATACAATCGTCTATGTTTCTTCTGTCCCAAAGACATTAGAATTTTATCGAGATGCTTTTGGCTTTGCAGTTAAATTTATTCATGAGTCCAAAACCTATGGAGAGCTTGATACAGGAGGAACAACCTTAGCTTTTGCTAGTCATGAACTAGGCGAGATGAATCTTGGTGGCAAATATCTTAAAGGAGATCTTCACGGCGAATTATTTGGCATCGAGCTAGGGTTTATAACTGAAGATGTCGCAGCCGCTATGAAGAAAGCGATCGCCCATGGCGCATTACTGATTAAGACTGCCGAAACTAAACCCTGGGGTCAGACTGTCGGGTACGTAAGGGCGATCGACGGTTCTTTAATTGAACTTTGTACGCCAGTTTCTAGCTAACCGCGGCAACAACTGTTAAGTTTGCTAAAAAAAATCGCTCAAAAAGTGTCTAAGCCAAAACTTTGCTGTAAACCTACAATAAGCAGAATTTTGGTATTTTTTATGACCGACAGTAAATATATTCTCTCTCTCGACCTTGGTACAACAGGAAATAGGGCGATCTTGTTTGATCGCCAGGGGGATATTGTTGGTCAGGCATACAAGGAATTAACCCAGTATTATCCCCATCCAGGCTGGTTAGAACACGACGCAACAGAGATTTGGCAAGAAGTTAGCCGCTGTATCCAGCAGGTAATTACAGAACAAAAAGTCGATCCTCAAGAGATCGCCGCCATTGGTCTGACGGTACAGCGAGAAACCTGTATGCTCTGGGATAAAACTACAGGGAAACCACTCCACAAGGCAATTGTCTGGCAAGATCGCCGTACTGCCGACCGTTGCGATCGCCTAAAAGCGGAAGGTAAGGCAGAGATAATCGAGCAAGCTACAGGTTTGGTTTTGGACGCTTACTTCTCTGCAACTAAATTAGGCTGGCTAATCGACTGGGTGAAGGAAAACCTGCCCGATACAAACTGGGATAACGTGATGGCGGGGACGATTGATACCTGGGCATTATGGAATCTGACAGGGGGAAAGGTTCATGCGACGGATGTTAGTAACGCCAGCCGCACTATGTTGATGAATCTCGATACGGGAGATTGGGACAATAACCTGCTCGAACTATTTAATATTCCCCGCCAGATCATGCCAGAAATCAAGCCTAGTATGGGCATGTTTGGTAAGAGCGATCGCACTATCCTCAATGCCGAAATTCCGATTACTGCTATCTTTGGCGATCAGCAGGCTGCTTTGTATGCCCACGGTTGCGATCAACCTGGATTAGTTAAGTGTACCTATGGTACAGGTTGCTTCTTAGTGGCACAGACGGGAACCTCCGTAACGCGATCGCAAAATCGGCTCCTCTCGACGGTAGCCTGGAGTACCAAAGAACAAACTAACTATGCCCTAGAAGGAGCTATTTTCACCACAGGAGCCTCAATTCAGTGGCTTAGAGACGGTTTGCAGCTAATCGGCAACGCAGCCGAAACCGAGGCTCTATCTAACCAGGTAAAAGACACCGATGGCGTTTATTTTGTCCCTGCTCTGAGTGGCTTAGGTGCGCCTCATTGGGACATGAAGGCGAGGGGGGCTTTTCTCGGCATTACAGGAGGAGTGCAACGAGAACATATGGTTAGAGCCGTCTTAGAAGCGATCGCCTATCAGGTCAAAGAAGTAGTCGATGCGGTCAATAAAGATAGCAGCAGTCCTGTTACCCTACTCAAAATCGACGGTGGAGCTGCCCAAAATAACTTTCTAACCCAATTCCAGGCAGATGTCTTGGGAGTAACCTTAGAGCTTCCTAAAGTGTTGGATGCCACGGCTCAGGGGGCAGCCTTTGGCGCAGGTTTGGCGATCGGTTTTTATGGCGATTATCAAAAATTAGTTAGCGATCGCCCCGTCACAGAAATCAAGCCAGGAGCAGGACAACAACAGGCACAAGATAACTTTGCCATGTGGTCAAAAGCAGTAGCACGGGCGAAGAATTGGGTTGAGTGACAATGGATAATTTTCACCAACTAACTGTTAAATGCTAAATGTT
>JBCBWB010000074.1:13735-24140 GCA_039817275.1 Cyanobacteria bacterium J06648_1
TTTTACCGCGAATTTCTACTTCCAAAGCCTGTCCTGACTTACTTAGTGCTTTGGGAACATATGCAAGGGCGATCGCTTTTCCTAAGGTCGGCGACATTGTACCGCTGGTCACTACTCCGACAGTTTCCCCATCCGAGATTACGGGATAGTCGTGGCGGGCAATATATCTGCCTGACATTTCTAGTCCCACCAGACGACGTTTAACCCCCTCGGCTTTTTGCTGTTCTAAAACAGTACGTCCAATGAAGTCTTCCTTATCCTTGAGGTGGACTACCCAACTTAAACCAGCTTCTAAAGGACTGAAATTATCGTCAATGTCTTGTCCGTAAAGACTCATTGCCGCTTCCAAGCGTAAAGTATCCCTGGCACCCAATCCACAGGGTGTAACTCCTCCCTGCTGTAAATCTTTCCATAGCTGCTGTGCTGCTTCGGGGTCTAACATAATTTCAAAACCGTCTTCTCCCGTATAGCCAGTGCGGGCAATAAAAGCTTGGGAGTTATTAATAGTTATAGAACGATGCTCAAATGCCTTGAGAGAACTCAAGTCTGCTGTGGTTAGCTGCTGGAGGATAGCGGCAGCTTTAGGACCTTGGAGCGCAATTAGACCTTGAGACTGGGACAAATCGGTCATTTCTACCCCACTATCAGGTAAATGACTCTTAATCCAAGTTTTATCTTTTTCGCTTGTTCCTGCATTGACAATCACCATTGCCTGCTGCTGTTCTCCTGCCGTTCCCTGGTAATAAAAAATGATGTCGTCAATAATCCCCCCTTGAGGGTTGAGCAAGACGGAATACATCGCTTGACCAGGTTGCAGACGACTTAAATCCGAAGGAACTAACTTTTGCCAAGTATCAATTAGGCGATCGCCCGTAAAGGCAAATTTGCCCATGTGGGAAATATCAAACATTCCCGCCTCATTACGTACCGCCTGATGTTCTAGCTTTAATCCAGAGAACTGTACAGGCATCTCCCAACCCGAAAAGGCGGTAAATCTTGCCTGCTGTGATTTAGCCAATTCATACAGCGGGGTTCGCAATAGGTTAGAGGTAGAATCTGCCATAGATATTTTGTCAGGTGTGAGAACAAAAAACTTACTATCTAATAGCTTAAAGCCTAGAGCTAGTTCTCAAAGAAAAATCGAATTAAAGCCTGGCGATCGGGTATGATTTAATAATCGCGTAATATTTGTTTCAATAAATTTTTGTTTGTTCACGTACTGTTGCTCTGTAACGTGAACTAAAACCAATAACTTTTTTGGTTGCTGGACTTGATTTTGAAACGGGAACGCCCTTATATATTTTTGTCAATTTATTTAGATTTATCAGGAGCGAATTAACATGGCTACTCTCAAGATCGTGGTTTACATCACCGTATTTTTCTTTATCGGACTATTTATCTTCGGTTTCCTCTCCAGCGATCCTTCCCGTAATCCTGGCGGTAGCGACGAATAGTATTGCCGATTAAAAAACTAGGTAGAGTTTAAAGAGGGTACGTTGCCCTCTTTTTCATGTGGATATTTATCTGCTGATTAGGAAGACGATATTGATAAGTTTTGAGCCGCAGGTGCATTCCCCAAAATTCTTTAATACTAATGAGTAAAACTTCTCTACAAAAAATTGTTGATATCTTAGCCGCAGACTATGAAAGATTTCCTGAGAATCAAACTTATGAAATCTATGCTGATGATGTTTATTTTAAAGACCCGCTGAATGAGTTTCGCGGAGTTAAGCAGTATCGCTCGATGATTGGCTTTCTCCAAGATTTCTTTAGCGACATTGAGATGGAAGTTCATAGTGTGGAACAAGCAGGAGAACTGATCAAGACCGAATGGACGCTAAACATGACTCCGCCGCTTCCTTGGCAGCCACGTCTCTCTATTCCTGGCAGGAGCGAACTGAAGGTAAACCAGGCTAATTTAATCTCTTCTCACCTCGATTATTGGCATATTTCTCCCTGGTCAGTTTTACGGCAAAATTTCTTTTCGGGCAAAAAAGCGTCACAATAAAGTTAAGGAATGTAAATATATTTAATTTAGGGTCTAAATTTTTAAGATGCGTGTAATTTTAATGACGGGTAAAGGCGGTGTCGGTAAAACCTCCGTCGCTGCGGCTACTGGCTTGCGCTGTGCCGAACTGGGCTATAAAACTTTGGTACTTAGCACCGATCCCGCTCACTCTTTAGCTGATAGTTTCGATCTCGAACTAGGACACGATCCAGTTGAGGTTCGTCCTAATCTTTGGGGTGCAGAACTAGATGCTTTACGGGAACTAGAAGGTAACTGGGGCGCAGTTAAACGCTACATTACCCAAGTTTTACAGGCAAGAGGTTTAGACGGAGTTCAGGCAGAAGAACTAGCAATCCTACCAGGGATGGATGAGATTTTTGGTTTGGTAAGGATGAAACGTCACTATGACGAGGGCGAATATGACATTCTGATTATCGACTCTGCCCCTACAGGAACAGCCTTGAGACTGTTAAGCCTCCCCGAAGTTGGTGGCTGGTATATGAGACGTTTTTACAAGCCTTTACAGGGCATGTCGGCGGCACTACGTCCTTTGGTTGAGCCTTTCTTTAAACCTTTGGCGGGTTTCTCTCTGCCTGACAACGAAGTGATGGACGCACCCTATGAGTTTTACGAGCAGATTGAAGCCTTGGAGAAGGTACTGACAGACAACACCAAGACCTCGGTACGGTTGGTAATGAACCCAGAGAAAATGGTAATTAAAGAATCTCTCCGCGCTCATGCTTACCTAAGTCTCTATAACGTGGCAACAGACATGGTGGTAGCTAACCGAGTTATTCCTAACGAAGTTAACGATCCTTTCTTCGAACGCTGGAAGGCTAATCAAGATACTTATAAACAAGAGATATACGACAATTTCCATCCTCTACCTGTCAAAGAAGCCCCATTGTTTCCCACTGAGATGTGCGGCATGGAAGCTTTAGAAAAGCTGAAGGAGATTCTATACAAGGACGAAGATCCCACCCAGGTTTACTACAAGGAAAACACGATCAAAATCATTCAAGAGCAGGGTAATTACAGCCTCCACTTGTATCTCCCTGGAATTCCTAAAGAACAGATTCAGCTCAATAAAACTGGTGATGAGCTAAACGTCAGAATTGGTAATCATCGACGCAATTTGGTGTTGCCTCAAGCACTAGCGGCGCTGCAACCATCGGGAGCAAAAATGGAAGATGATTATTTGATGATTAGTTTTAAAGACATGGCGGTGGTTTAGATCGCTGCGGGGTTATATTTTTTGCTGATAGTTAGCTTGTTCGCAGCTATCAGCTTTTCAGAAATCATCTTCTACTTATGCAACGCCGAATGTCTGACTCTCTTGCTCGGTTGTACGGATAAAAAAAGAGGGATGATAATTGTAATTGGTGCAACTAGGTCTTAAGACTGCAAGTACTAATACAATTGAGAATAATTCTTATTTGTGCTACGAATTGTTTCCACGATCGCAAATATAGCGGTTGCAGAAAAAAAGGCAAAAGTACAAGAAATATTAAGTAAAAAGATATTAACTTTTTTATTGAGAATGGCTAACGAAGTTATAAAGGGTTCAAGGGCATGATAAATTGTTGATCAATTAGACAATTAATTAGCAATATGCTGGGTCGTTACTGTCAATTTTTGTAACATTGCTTTTTGTCTAACTTGTATAGAGTAAGTAGAACATTGGTTACAGGGATCGCATTACTTGCTGAATTGATAGAATTTAGACAGCATTCGTTTTCGGCTTATTGACTATGTATTCTTGCTCATTGACTAAGTGTTTATCTTTCTCATTCTTTCTGCTTCTTTTCCACTTGCTTGACTAAAAAAATCTCCAGTCTCAGGAGCTACTGTTTCTAATAAATGCTTTGTAACACTCAACTCTAGCGTTTCAAATATTTCTAATACCCCTTCAGGCGTATGTTTACAGAGTATTGAGGCTATTTTACTCATTGCATAGAGGGATGCTCACCTTACTAAATTTGATTCAAAATATTTCTTGCCTCTTGTTCACCACATACAAATGAGACTGTATTTTCATCAGCATAATTCCGTGCAATTTCATTTGCATTTGGTAGTCTGCCATCAATAAAAGCTGTAATACAACTATCTCGATCTTCGGTAATTTTAACAACTCCTAAATACGAAACCTTTTCAGATCCCTGCGATGATGGAAGATGGACATCATGTCGGTAGATTGCAGCGAAAGGCTTATCGCCTCGCAAACGCCATTCCACTACTTTCCCAAGAGAATTAAACCGCGAAGGATGAGATTCCCAACGGTCACTTTGATTGCCAATTTTTAAGTAATCTTCATGCTGAGTAAGTTGAGTAAATACAGGAATATCACTATATCCAGGACAGCTACTTATAGAAAAATTAGATTGCCTTTCTGTTTCGATTACTTGACAGTCTTCAACTTCAATACTGGTATAAACGCTACGAACATCTGCAATAAGTTCTGACAACATATCTACATTTTCAGAACCCAAAGAACTCAAAAAACCTGAAGATTGGCTAAAACCACTGGAAAAAGCCGTAATTACTAGCAGCCCTAAAACATTCGTAAAGTAGATTGGTTTAAGCATCTAAATTATAATTTTGCTGTTTTTTGTATTTTAACGAACACATTTTGTTGCCAATTGATTGTCATTTATCAACTGCTTCGTCATCAGATTAAACGTCTAATGTGAATTAGCTTGATAACACATAAATTATTAGAATCCTCAGCATTTATATGGTGTTAGAGTGCTTCTAAATTTAGTTAAACTTTGGCAAGTTCAATCTTTCTGAGATATTTTAAGGATTAGCTTCAGATGTCAAATCCTATAAAGCCGATAAGTACAACTCTTTTACGGAGGGGTATCCACAGCCCTTTGGGCAAGCGCGCTATGCGCTTGGGTGCATTCGCACCCGTGGACACCGCTTCGCATGTGGGGAAGTCGTTACGTCCCCATCAGGCGAGCGACCCACAGCCTCTGGCTTCTAGCCCGCCAGGGCGGACTGCCCCGAAGGGGCTGCGACGACGATCTGCCGCATACGCGGCTGCGGCGCAAACAAAGGCACGGACGCAAAGCGTCCCAGTCGTAGACGATCTGCGCTCTAGTCTTCTTTCAGAAGACTAGAGCGCCTCGCGCTCGTCTGTGCCGCATGTAATGCGCGAGATTGGGGTTTCCACAGCCCTTCGGGCAAGCGCGCGATGCGCTTGGGTGCTTTGCACCCGTGGATACACCTACGGATATGGGGGAAAGTTCCCCCAATATGGATCTTTGTATTTGGAAGATAAATTTTGTACGACAGGAGGCATTAAGTCTTTTATTAATTCACATTAGACGTATTAAATAACATCTTAAGTATTAATTACTGCTTCATATCTTTTTGTACTTTATTCAAGAAAACAAGCCGTCACGCATTCAATTGACTGGTTGAGAAAAGGCACAAAGGCTTTCCTAAAGGATCCCTAAAGGTTACACCTTCGGACATTGTACCCTTGTGGTATGGTCGCGACCCATATAGCCGCATGTAAGAAAAGACAAGTATGCAATTTAAATGAATAATAGTTTACCAACAAAACTGATTTAGCAGCGCGATCGCATTTGTCCCCATCTCCAGCGAAACAACAATAATCGCCTTTGTTCTAGAATTTCCTTACAATCAAAATAAGGATATATAAAGAAAGTTTAAGCACAAGAGTATATGAAACGGATTGTAGCGATCGCAGGATTTGAATCTTTTAACGCTAGCCTTTACCGTCAGGCGGCTGAGATGGCAATGACTAAGTGCGATGGGTTAGAAGTATTGTTTTTTAGCGATCGCGATATTACCGCTTCTCCTGGGGTAGTTGAGGCGGCGTTACAGTCTGCGAATGTTTTTTTTGCTAGCCTGGTATTCGATTATGACCAGGTGATGTGGCTGCGGGAGAGAGTACAGGATATTCCCATCAGGCTCGTATTTGAGTCGGCTTTGGAGTTAATCAGCCTGACACAGTTGGGAAGATTTAAGATTGGTGATCAACCCAAGGGAATGCCCAAGCCAGTCAAGTTTATCCTCAGTAAGTTCAGTAACGGCAAGGAAGAAGATAAGCTAGCAGGCTATATTAGCTTTTTGAAAACGGGTCCCAAGTTACTTAAGTATATTCCTGGCAAAAAAGTACAGGATCTACGCAACTGGTTGATTATCTACGGTTACTGGAATGCTGGCGGAACAGAAAACGTGGCGGGAATGTGTTGGACAGTAGCAGAGAAATATTTAGGTTTGACGGTGGGAGAAATTCCACAGCCGCTGGAAACTCCGAATATGGGTTTGCTACATCCCGAATATGAAGGTTATTTTACTTCGCCCCAAGATTATTTGAACTGGCATAGAAATGACTTTCTTAATCAAGAGAGTCTGGAAGAATCGCAACCAATCATCGGCATCCTACTATATCGCAAACACGTCATTACCAAGCAACCCTACATCCCCCAGCTAATTAGACATTTTGAATCCCAAGGATTAATTCCCCTGCCTATATTTATCAACGGTGTAGAGGGTCATGTGGCAGTTAGAGACTGGATGACTACGGATTACGAACAGTCCCAAAGGCACCAGGGAAACAAAGAAATTCTGTCTCTCAAAAACGATGCAGTGAAGGTAGATGTGATCGTTTCTACTATTGGTTTTCCTTTGGTTGGTGGTCCTGCGGGTTCGATGGAAGCGGGTAGACAGGTAGAAGTAGCCAAAAGAATTCTGACTGCGAAAAATATACCTTATATTGTTGCTGCACCGTTACTGATCCAAGATATTCATTCCTGGACACGTCAGGGAATTGGTGGTTTACAAAGTGTCGTGCTGTATTCCTTGCCCGAATTGGATGGGGCGATCGATACTGTAGCTTTGGGTGGTTTAGTAGGAGAAGATATCTACCTCGTACCCGAAAGACTACATCGCCTGACAGGTAGACTCAAAAACTGGATCAATTTACGTCATACCCCCACACCAGAAAGAAAACTGGCAATAATTTTATACAACTTTCCTCCTGGTTATGGCGCAGCGGGGACAGCGGCGTTACTCAATGTTCCTAAGAGTTTATTGAATATGCTGCACGCTTTAAAAGCGCAGGGTTATGACGTAGGAGAATTACCTGAAGACGGCGAAGAGATAATTAGGCGGGTCAAGGAAGCTGATGAATCGGTCACTCCTGTAAATCAGGTTAATGTTAAAACACTCGAAAAGTGGTTGGGCTATCTGCAAACTAATCGAGTTGAAAAACAATGGCAATCGCTTACTGGTACTGGACTTAAAACCTATGGCGATGAATTTCAGCTTGGCGGAATTCAGCTTGGTAATGTTTGGATTGGCGTGCAGCCACCCTTGGGAATTGCGGGAGATCCGATGCGCTTAATGTTTGAGAAAGATTTGACTCCTCACCCTCAATACACTGCCTTTTATAAATGGTTGCAAAATGAATATCAGGCAGATGCATTGGTTCACTTTGGCATGCATGGCACAGTCGAATGGTTGCCTGGATCTCCTTTGGGTAATACGGGCTATTCTTGGTCTGATATTTTGTTGGGAGACATGCCTAACCTCTACATCTACGCGGCTAATAATCCCTCAGAGTCGATCTTGGCAAAGCGTCGGGGTTATGGTGTTTTAGTTTCCCACAACGTTCCTCCCTATGGACGTGCAGGTTTGTATAAAGAATTAATTGCCCTACGAGAGTTGATTGGGGAATACCGCGAGGATACAGAGAAGAATTACGCCCTGCGAGACATTATTGCCCAGAAGATTATAGATACAGGCTTGCAGAAAGACTGTCAGTTTGATGAGGGAACTAAAAACGGCATTGATTTTACGGTTGAGAATATTAAGCTGTTTAGCAAGAGTGCTATCAATCAATATTTTGTTCGGGTATATGAATACCTCCAGGTGTTAGAACAGCGTTTGTTTTCTTCTGGTTTACATGTGTTAGGACGACAGCCCGATACGGAACAATTGCGATCGTATTTAGCAGCGTATTTTGATGGGGAATTATCTGAGAGTGAGATTGAAGGGATTGTTTCGCGCCAGATACATAGTAGGGGAGAAAGGCTTTTTCCTAAATTAGAAGAAGCAATAAAAATTAGGGATTTGTTAGTCCAAAATACCGATGAAATGACGAACCTGTTGCGGGGATTAAATGGTGAGTATATAGCCCCCGCGCCTGGAGGAGATCTATTGCGAGACGGTAGTGGAGTGTTGCCTACAGGTAGAAATATTCACGCTTTAGATCCCTATCGGATGCCTTCCCCTGCTGCTTATGAACGTGGTCGAGAAATTGCCAGAAAGATTATCCAGCAAAACTTGGAAGAGAAAGGCGCATATCCCGAAACTGTTGCCGTGATGCTGTGGGGACTGGATTCAATTAAAACTAAGGGTGAGTCTTTGGGCATCTTATTAGAGTTAGTTGGTGCCGAACCCGTCAAAGAGGGTACAGGTCGTATTGTGCGCTACGAATTAAGACCCGTCACAGAAGTAGGTCATCCTCGTATTGATGTTCTGGCTAACCTATCTGGTATTTTCCGCGATACTTTTGTCAATATTATTGAGTTGCTAGACGATTTATTTAGCAGGGCAGCCCAAGCGGATGAATCAGAAGCAGATAACTATATTCGCAAACACTGTTTAGCGTTGGAAGCCCAGGGCGTAGCCAACGCAAGCGCCAGAATGTTTTCTAACCCTGCGGGGGACTTTGGATCTTTAGTTAACGACCAAGTAGTAGACAGTAATTGGGAATCCAGTGATGAACTGGCAGACACTTGGAAAAACCGTAACGTCTTCAGCTATGGACGCAAAGACAAGGGACAGGCTAGACCTGAAGTGCTAACTCAGCTATTAGAAACTAGCAGTCAAATCATTCAGGAAATCGACTCGGTGGAATACGGCTTAACCGATATTCAGGAATATTATGGCAACACTGGCGGTTTAAAACTAGCGGCGGAAAAACAAAGCGGTAAGGAAGTAGAAGCCTCATTTGTCGAAAGCTTCTCGAAAGATACCAACCCCCGTAAGCTAAAAGACCTCCTCCGTATGGAATACCGTACCAAACTACTTAACCCCAAATGGGCAAAGGCAATGGCAGAACAAGGTTCTGGCGGTGCTTACGAAATTTCCCAACGCATGACGGCACTCATCGGCTGGGGTGGGACAGCTAACTTTAAAGATGATTGGGTATACGACCAAGCAGTAGATACCTATGCCCTAGATGCAGAAATGGCAGCCAAGTTACGAGAAGCCAATCCTGAAGCCTTCCGTAATATTGTCGCACGGGCGATCGAAGCTAATGGCAGAGGTTTATGGAATGCGGATGAGGAGAAGTTAGAAAAGTTGCAAGAGTTATACGCATCGACTGAGGATGAATTAGAAGGAGTTACAGTATAAAAAGCTAGCTTTATCTGTTCAATGCCAAAAAAGTTTAGGGAACTTAAAAATATCTTGCGTAAAGCTGGTTTTTCATAAAAAAGCGGAAAGGGAAGCCATACAAAGTGGACCCATCCATTACTTTCGGGAATAATAGTTCTCTCTGGAAAAGATGCCAAGGATGCCAAAGAATCTTAAGAAAAAGATGTAGAGAAAGCATTAAAGAAATTAAACAATATTAGAGATTAGATCAGCTATGAATCGTAACTATACTGTAATTATTCAATGGTCGGACGAAGATAATTGTTTTATAGCCAGTCTTCCAGAATGGGGAGACTTTTGTCACACTCACGGCAAAACTTATGCAGAAGCACTTAAAAATGCAGAAGAAGTATTAGATTTACTGATTGAATCTGCTTTAGAAGAAGGGAAAATGTTGCCAGAAGCCAGAAAATTTGCACAATCTTATTCAGCGAAAATATCCTATTAGATATTAGTTTTTTATCTTTCAAATAAATAATATCCCATTTAATTTTATCAATTTATTTCCAAATAATGGTTCTTAACATTCTTCACTTACTGAATCTATTTATAGCGTTTCTCATTTTACCGAGCTACATTTAGCTTCTGCCCTCTGCCTCAAAACGATTTTTTTATCCACAGCCCTTTGAGCAAGCGCTCTCTTTGAGAGATTGGAGGCGTAAGCCTCCGTGGATAAGCTTCGCAAATACCTGACTGATTTGAGAACCGCTATATTTCAGCTAATTCTAATTGAGCTGCCTTTACAAAATATAAGAGACTTATAGATTTAATAAAGCATCCTGTCATTAAATCAGAGCATTTAGTAAGGTTTGACACACCTTTGCAGCGTCTCTAGGTCTCTTTTGTTCATAAATAAATCTATTTTTAGATCACGATCGCACTACTGCTATTTAATCTCATCAATAATAAAAGCAGAATATTACCAAAATGAGCGCAATAGTAAAATTATGAATTCCCAATGGGCTGTATACGATATAC
>JBCBWB010000075.1:0-24049 GCA_039817275.1 Cyanobacteria bacterium J06648_1
CCACCCTGCATACTGGTATGCAGGGTGGTTATAAGCACCAATCCCACAGTAATTCTTAATACAGTGTAAGCAATTACAATATCTTTGCCATTTAAATCAATTTTCTTTCGCTTTTTCATAGACAAATTATAAATAGCATCAATTTTTAGAGAACAAGTATAGTTTCAGTAAATTACATTTAATTTAGAAGCGATCGCCCTACCTTCAATCTAAATTCTGCTACATAGATACAATCCATAAAGCGTAATTTTTGTCAAGTATTTTATTATTAAGTAGTGTAAACAAAATACTGAAGCAATCACTCAACAAAATTGTAAAAGTTTGTTACGCAATGTTTAGATTTTGTTATCGAATTGTGTCAGAACGAGGGGTTGGCGGATTTTGCAGGGCATTTTTTGATAAATATAATTTACATACATAACCATATATCTGAGTAAGTAAAGAGCGAGCTTACTGAGAAATACCCCATTCATATCGCCATTACTAGAAGGAGAGTCAAATTATATGTTCACCCAGGTCAAATCCACCGTTCGTCACGTTAAGCCAGATGCTGTTAACGGACGCGATCTACTTAGGGTGGTCTATGTAGTGCTGGAGCCTCAATATCAAAGCACTCTGACTGAGGCGGCTAAGTCGATTAATCAGAATAATACCCATTTAGCGATCGAACTTAGTGGCTATTTGATCGAAGAATTAAGAGACGAAGAAAACTATCAAAATTTCAAGCATGATGTGGCTCAAGCCAATATCTTTATTGCTTCTTTGATCTTTGTGGAAGACTTGGCGCAAAAAGTTGTCGAGGCTGTTACTCCTCACCGCGATAATTTGGATGCAGCAGTGGTATTTCCTTCGATGCCTGAAGTTATGCGTCTGAACAAGATGGGTAGCTTTTCTATGGCGCAGTTAGGTCAATCAAAAAGTGCGATCGCCCAATTTATGCGCAAGCGTAAAGAGAAGTCTGGCAGTTCTTTTCAAGATGCCATGCTTAAGCTATTGCGGACTCTGCCCAAAGTATTGAAGTACTTGCCAGTAGAAAAAGCACAGGATGCGCGCAACTTCATGTTGAGCTTTCAATATTGGTTAGGCGGCAACGCTGACAATTTGGAAAACTTTTTGTTGATGCTGTCTGATAAGTATGTCTATACCGAAAGAGAAGGCAGCGAGGTGCAGTATGCTGAACCGATTACCTATCCAGACATGGGTATCTGGCATCCTCTAGCACCCAAAATGTTTGAGGACATTCAAGAATATCTGGCTTGGTTCAACAGCCGTACCGATATTTCAGATGATCTGAAAGATCCTTTAGCACCCTGCGTCGGCTTAGTCTTACAGCGAACTCACCTAGTTACTCAAGATAATGCTCACTATGTGGCCATGGTGCAGGAATTAGAATGTATGGGTGCCAGAGTCATTCCCGTCTTTGCAGGGGGATTGGACTTTTCTAAACCTGTAGACGCTTACTTTTGGCAAGAGGGACAGCAACAGGCTATTGTCGATACGGTGGTTTCCCTCACTGGTTTTGCCCTAGTAGGAGGACCCGCCAGGCAAGATCATCCCAAAGCGATCGAGTCTTTAAAACGCCTAAATCGCCCCTACATGGTGGCGTTGCCGCTGGTTTTCCAAACTACGGAAGAGTGGGAAGAAAGTGAACTCGGTCTACATCCTGTCCAGGTAGCCCTACAGATTGCTATTCCTGAGTTAGATGGAGCGATCGAGCCAATTATTGCTTCTGGTAGAGATGGGGCGACAGGTAAATCTATTGCTCTACAAGATCGGGTAGAGGCGATCGCTCGTCGAGCTATGAAGTGGGGTAGCCTCCGCAAGAAACCCAAGCTAGATAAGAAGGTGGCAATTACCGTCTTTAGTTTCCCTCCCGATAAAGGTAACGTTGGTACAGCGGCTTACCTTAACGTATTTGGCTCAATCTACGAGGCGATGAAGGGCTTGCGGGACAATGGCTATGATATTCAGGATCTACCTGATTCGGCGGAAGAGTTGATGCAAGCGGTAATTCACGATGCTCAAGCACAGTATGCTTCTCCCGAACTAAATATTGCTCATCGGATGTCGGTGGAACAATATGAAAGACTGACTCCCTATTCCGTGAGGCTAGAAGAAAACTGGGGTCCACCACCAGGACATCTCAATAGCGACGGACAGAATCTTTTAATCTACGGCAAGGAGTTTGGTAACGTCTTTATTGGTGTGCAGCCTACCTTCGGTTATGAAGGTGATCCGATGCGTCTTTTGTTCTCCCGTTCTGCTAGTCCCCACCATGGTTTTGCTGCCTACTATACCTATCTAGAGCATATCTGGCAGGCTGATGCTGTACTACACTTCGGTACTCATGGATCGCTGGAGTTTATGCCAGGGAAGCAAATGGGGATGTCGGGAGACTGCTATCCCGATAGTTTGATCGGTAGTATTCCCAATATCTACTACTACGCTGCTAATAACCCTTCAGAAGCGACTATTGCCAAACGTCGAAGCTATGCCTCAACCATTTCTTACCTCACGCCGCCTGCGGAAAATGCGGGACTGTATAAAGGTTTGAAAGAATTGGGTGACTTAATCGGTTCGTATCAGAGTCTTAAAGATGGTGGACGAGGAATTCAGATCGTCGATACGGTGATGGATCAGGCGCGGATTTGTAATCTCGATAAAGATATTGCCTTCCCCGACCACTCCGCTAAAGAAATGACCCAGGATGAACGAGATACCATCATTGGCTTGGTCTATAAACAGCTAATGGAAATAGAGTCGCGTTTACTTCCCTGCGGCTTACATATCATTGGTAAACCGCCGACTGCCGAAGAAGCGATCGCAACTTTGGTTAGTATTTCCAATCTAGATCGGGAAGAAGAAGGCATCATTTCTTTCCCCCGCATCATCGCCAACAGCATTGATCGCGATATTGATGAGATTTATGCCAACAACGACCGTGGTATTCTCGCTGATGTGCAGCTATTCCAAGACATCACCCAAGCAACTCGCGCTGCGGTAGGAGCGTTAGTCAAAGAACAAATCGATGCTGACGGCAGAGTGTCCATGGTGTCCAAGCTAAACTTCTTTAACATTGGCAAAAAAGCGCCTTGGATGGAAGCCTTGAGCGAACATGGCTTTGATAATGTGGATGGGGAAGCTGTTAAGCCATTAGTTGAATATCTAGAGTTCTGTTTGGAACAAGTATGTGCCGATAACGAACTGGGTGGACTACTTAAGGCATTAGAAGGGGAATATGTGCTGCCTGGCCCTGGTGGTGATCCGATTCGTAACCCCAATGTATTACCCACTGGTAAGAATATTCATGCTCTCGATCCTCAATCTATTCCCACTTTAGCGGCGGTTCAGTCTGCCAAGGTGGTAGTAGACAGACTTGTTGAGCGTCAGAAACTAGATAACGGTGGTAACTACCCCGAAAGTATCGCCTGTGTCCTCTGGGGAACAGATAACATCAAGACCTATGGTGAATCCCTGGCACAAATCATGTGGATGGTGGGCGTGCGTCCCGTCCCTGATGCTCTAGGTCGAGTTAATAAATTAGAGTTAATCCCTCTCGAAGAACTGGGTCGCCCTCGCATTGACGTGGTTGTGAACTGTTCGGGTGTCTTCCGTGACCTGTTTATTAATCAAATGAACCTGCTTGATCGCGGGGTCAAAATGGCAGCAGAAGCTGATGAACCGATTGAGATGAACTACGTGCGGAAACATGCCTTGGAACAAGCAGCAGAGATGGGAATTAACGTCCGTCAAGCTGCCACTCGCATTTTCTCCAATGCTTCGGGTTCCTATTCTTCCAACATCAACCTGGCGGTAGAAAACAGCAGCTGGGAAGAAGAAAAAGAGCTACAGGATATGTATCTCAACCGCAAATCTTTTGCCTTTAACTCCGATAACCCAGGAGTGATGGATGAAAGCCGAGGTTTGTTTGAATCTTCTTTGAAGAAAGCCGATGTTACTTTCCAAAACCTAGATTCTTCCGAAATATCCTTGACTGACGTATCTCACTACTTTGATTCTGATCCCACCAAGATTGTCTCTAGCCTCAGAGATGACGGCAGAAAACCTACTGCTTATATTGCCGATACCACCACAGCTAATGCTCAGGTACGCACTCTATCTGAAACTGTACGTCTAGATGCTCGTACCAAGATGCTCAATCCTAAATGGTATGAAGGGATGCTAAGTAACGGTTACGAAGGGGTACGAGAACTATCTAAGCGTTTGGTTAACACTATGGGTTGGTCTGCTACCGCCGATGCAGTAGATAACTGGGTATATGAAGATGTCAATACTACCTTTATTGACGACCCTGAGATGTGCAAGCGTCTGATGGACATGAACCCCAATTCCTTCCGTAAGATTGTCGGTACTTTGCTGGAAGTAAATGGTCGTGGCTACTGGGAAACTAGCGAAGATAACCTAGATAGACTGCGCGATTTGTATCAGGAAGTGGAAGATAGAATCGAAGGTATTGATTAAATTTTGCTGAACAATTAATAATTAAGAGGTGCGAAGTATCGCACCTCTTTTCGTACTATGTAATTTGTTGCTTATGCAATAAAGTTCTTTACTTTGTATCGATTATCTAATTTACAAGGTTTTGTGTTAGAGTGGCTAAGGACTTAAATAGTCCATCAACAACGGGATGTAGCGCAGCTTGGTAGCGCGCCTGCTTTGGGAGCAGGATGTCGCAGGTTCAAATCCTGTCATCCCGACTATTATTTATTAATATTTATCTATTTCAGCGCCAATATCTGATGTCTAGAGATTTTTGCTGGCTCAACATTGCAGTTGTACAGCTTTTGAGCTAAGGTTAGCTTGCTTTGGGTGGCATCCAGAAGAATAATTGTCCACTAATAGGTATTTAGACTGGTTAACAGAGATAGTATATGGCTATTATTCAGCTTAGGTATAATTACTTGTCAACCGTAGATAAAAACAGCAGTTTGTTGTTTGAGCCTTAAATTATAATCGGTTTATCGGTGCTTCAACTAGCAAGGATAAATCAGAGAACAAAGACATTTGCAAGCAGCTAGTTATCAGGTAATTTACAGTTTTATATACACAATAGAAGAAGCAGTAGACATAGTTAATGAGGCAGATATCCATGATTAAACCATTGATTCGTTGGAGTATAACTTTAGGAGTCGCAGGAGCTACTTTCTTGAGCTGGAGCGCAATGGAAAACCTAATTGCGATCGCTTTACCTGAAGAAGAAGTTCTCGAAAAACTCGACCCTGTACCCGTATTTACTATTGCCGATGAGCAGGGTGCGCCTCTAGTCGCTTCAGGAGAAGATGAAGCCAAAGTCGCGGGAGTATTTATCTCTCAAGGTGATGCGAATGAGTTTGTCAATCAGCTAAAAACCGAAAATCCTGAGCTAGCAGAGAAAGTTAGAGTTGTACCCGTCTCTCTGGGTGAAGTTTATAAGTTGGCAGAATCGGCAGAAGATGGGGAAGATGCTCTTAACTTTGCCTACGTGCCAGACGAAGAAGCTGTAACTTCGGCTAAAAGTATTGGTGAAGCGAATCAGCAGCCCTATCAGGGTGGCGTACCTCTATTTGTAGCTAGAGGTGGGGAAGGCAAAGGATATTTGACCTTTGAAAGAAACTCGCAACAGGTAATTCCTTTCTTCTTCGAGAAGGCTCAGCTAGAAGAAATGGTAGCTAGATTTAAAGAGCAAGAGCCAGAAGCCGCTGCTAATGTTGATATCGAGGTTCATCCTTTAGAAGGAGTAATTGAAACTCTAGAGACAGGTTCAGACGAAATCCTCGAAAAAATCGTGCTAGTTCCTTCTTCGGAATCGATTAAGTTTCTTCAGCAGATTAACGTTCCTCCCTCTGGACAGGGAGAAGCAGCACCTGCACCTGAAGCAGCACCCGCCGAATAATAATTAATCGAACAAGTAATTGAACAAAATTTCAGGTCGGGATTTATCTAGCTGGTATCAACAGGCAAAACAAGCTGCGATCTCCAGCAAGATAGACCCAGAGGAAGTTGACTGGCTGTTGCAAACTGTAACTAGTTTAACCAGCCTTGACTTGCGCTTAAATATCCTGGGCGATCGATCGCAAATTAGCAGCAGTAAATCTCTGTCAGAACTAAGTAAGCTCTGGCAACAGCGTCTTCAAGAACGTCTACCCGTACAATATCTGGTAGAGACAGTTTTTTGGAGACGTTTTCAGTTGAAAGTTACTCCCGCAGTACTAATACCACGTCCTGAAACCGAGTTAATTATTGATATTGCTGCAAAACACAATCGAATTACGGTAGCGTCTCAATATTGGGTTGACCTAGGTACTGGCAGTGGTGCGATCGCTTTGGGGCTAGCTGATATATTTCCTACGGCGACGATTCATGCTGTAGATTTAAGCCCAGATGCGTTGGAAATTGCCCAGGAGAACGCTCAGAGTCTAAACCTGAGCAATATTTGCTTTGAACAAGGTAGCTGGTGGAGTCCGCTGAGTTCGCTTCAGGGAAAGGTAACGGGCATGGTTGCTAATCCTCCCTACATTCCTTCTGCTCAAATAGCTCGCCTAGATCCAGAAGTAGCCCAGCACGAGCCGAGAATGGCGTTAGATGGGGGTGATGATGGTTTGGATGATATTCGTCACCTAGTTGCAACTGCGCCTCTGTATTTGGTTTCAGGGGGGATGTGGCTAGTTGAGATCATGATTGATCAAGCCGCTGCGGTAGTAAAGCTTCTGCAACAGCAGGGAGAGTACTACGATATAAAAGTGTTGCGGGATCTTGCTGGTGTTGATCGCTTTGTGCTTGCCTATAGATGTTGATTTATTAGTTATTAGTCTTTAGTCATTAGTCTTTAGTTATTAGTCCTTAGTAATCACATCATGGTACTTGTTTCAGAAACAGATTTAATTGCAGGAGCGATCGCTAATCAAGTTGTTAGCTTCCCGACTGATACTGTCCCCGCCTTGGCAGTCAAGCCTGAGTTGGGAGAAAAGATTTATCAGTTAAAGAAACGTTCGGCAAAGAAGCCGCTAATTTTGTTAGGAAGTTCACTGGAAGATTTGCTTCCTTATGTTGCCTACTGTGACTCTGAGTTGGCTAGGTGGAGTGAACTGATTGAAGAACACTTGCCTGGAGCGCTTACTTTAGTTCTGCCTGCCTCAAGTAAAGTACCGAGAGCGATCAATACGACTAATTCTCGTACTGTAGGAATTCGTATTCCC
Source organism: Cyanobacteria bacterium J06648_1 (assembly GCA_039817275.1). GTDB lineage: Bacteria > Cyanobacteriota > Cyanobacteriia > Cyanobacteriales > Xenococcaceae > Waterburya. The sequence goes on from JBCBWB010000075.1 coordinate 7,197, forward strand.
AACTGTGATGCAGCGCTGCGAATTCTTAGTCAGACGGGGGCGTTAGCCACCAGCAGCGCCAATATTTCGGGACAAAGCACTCTAATTACCAAAGATACGATTAATGTCGCTTTTCCTTCTGTTTTGGTGCTAGAAAGTATGGATTCTTATCCTGGCAGTGGACAACCTTCAACTGTAGTTGCGTGGCAAGAACAAGACTGGCAGGTTATTCGTCAAGGGAGCATTGTAATTTAGCAATTGTTGATTAAAGTAAAAGCAAAACATAATTTAATTACGTGAGTTCAGGGTAAGCTAAAATCTCCACACTATAGGCGTGGCAAAATATTATTTTGTAGCTAAATTTCCGTTTAAGGATAGATAAGCAGGGTTTTGAAAGTCTGTAGGCACCTCAATAGGCTAATTTCGTCAATCTGAAACGGCGTTAGATAGTTGGTTTATCGAGCAATAATTTAATTTTATATTTATGAGCGATCTCTTAGTCTTAAATGATTGTGATTAAGTAATTTTAAAATCTTATGTTACCCTTGGTGCGAATCAGTGAATCTAGACATCAATAGCTACAATAAGAAAAGCTGTCTAATATATAGTCAATTACACGGCAATTGTTAGCAGTTAATGTAACTAAAAGCGATCTCTAGCCAGCTTTGTTTTGGAGTTTATCTTCTGAAATTATGAATGAAATCGAAGAGCTAAAAGAAGAACTTAAACAGGCACAGCTTGCTTATCAAATGGCAGCGCAGATGAGTCAATTCAAAGCAGGTTTTTTAGCTAGAACTTCCCACGAATTGCGATCTCCTCTCAGCAGCATGATTGGGCTACACCAGTTGATTTTGTCAGATTTATGTGAAAGCCCCGAAGAACAAAAGGAATTTATTGCTCAGGCTTATCATTCCGCTCTCAAATTAATGAAGCTGATCGACGAGATTGTGGCTGTTTCTAAAACTGAATACGGTAGCAATAGTCTGAATCTGGAATCATTGAGCCTAGCTGAAATATTTGCCGAAATCGATCGCTTGACCCATCTTCAAGCCGCCAATCGCAACTTGAAGCTAGAAATTGTGGCTCCTAATCCCAGTATTTGCGTATCTGCCGATCGCTCTCGTTTAATTCAGCTGATCTTTAATCTGATTGATAGCGGCATTGCTCTAATGAAGAGAGGCACAATCAAATTATCGATGACGGAAGTAACAGCCGATAGGATCAAAATTGAAATCTATCTAGAATGTCCTGCTGTTTTGTGGCAGGATGTCCCTACTGCTGAACCAGATTTTCAAGCTCAAGATTTAGCCGCAATTCGCGAACTGCTACAGGGAATTAGTTTATCAGCCAACATGAAATTGCTGATGTCAAAAACTCTGTTGGAAACTATGGGTGGCAGTTTAGAATTACAAGAAATAAACTCTACAGAAAAACAACCGTCTCTCACTAAAATTGTTCTGACCTGTAAACAAGCAGTTTGTTCTCGTTCTTAGAATAAAATATCGTTTAAGGGTCGTGCTGCCAAAAAAGCAAAATTGCCAACAGCTTGAGCCGCTACTGGCAATCTAGATTCAGACTGATTATTGCGCAAAATCGATTTAAATTAAGTCTTGGTAACTATGTCTATATCCCTTGAAAGACATAAATTACTAACATTGGGGGTTGCCTTCTTGAGAATACTCCCGATCCCAACATTTACGAAATAACGTAATCTGGTATAAATACCAAAAATGTCTAACGTTCCAAACAGAATATTGATGACCTAGCTGCTGGTTAAAATATTGCCAAATCAAATTAATATTTAGCTTTAGTTTTCTGTTCATTTGCCAAAATCCTTAAGTAATAATTAAAAGTTATTTTTAAGTTGCTAGACAATCGAATTGATCCGACTCTGCCTAACCGACTTGTGTACTTACCTTCTATTATTAATTTTGCCCAAATGAAGTTCATTCCCCATGCTCGGAAACGCCTAAAATCAACTTGGGGATCGCGGGAATTTACGTATTACTACGACTTGCCATATCAGCAATATTCTGTATAGTTAAGCTATGCTTCGAGTAATATCGAGGGTAATACGACCGCTAAAATCAGGGATCGGGGCGGCTGGTTTAGATAGCTTGACTCGAACCTGATTTACCTTCTCTAGCTTCAATAGTTTTTCAGCGATCGCATTTACTAGTTTTTCTACCAAATCGTACTTTGCCGTAGTGATTTGTTCTTTAACGATAGCGATCGCTTCTCGATAGTCTAAGGTATCTTTGATATCGTCGCTTTGACCCGCAGTAGTTAAGTCTACCCACAAAGTCAGATCGACTTCAAACCACTGTCCTAATACCCTCTCTTCGGGTAAATAGCCGACATAACCATAGGCACGAATACCGCTAACTTGAATTGAATCCATATTTTGATTACTGATTACTAATCGTCAAACTTCTTGATCGATAATCGCCTATTTCTACCTATTTTTAAGCTTATGTTTAGAATATTTTGCGATTGCAAAGAGATTAACTAATGCTTAACTCAATTTAGCGCGATCGATGTTAGATTTTAGCCTTGAATAATTTATCCTTTGCGACTAGGAGAAATATTGATGTCAGTTAAGCAGATACCAGATGGCTATAATACCGTAACTGCGTATTTAATTGTCTCCAATGCCGAAGTAGCGATCAAGTTTTACACGGCTGCGTTTGATGCTTTAGAAAAGGCACGAATGCTCATGCCCGACGGCAAAATCGGACATGCCGAGTTTAGAATAGGTGATTCTATGGTGATGTTGAGTAACGCAAATCCAGAGTGGGGATTTCAAGCACCAGAACATTATGGCGGTTCGCCTGTTAGCCTGTTTTTGTATGTTGAAGATGTAGATGCGTTTTTCTCTAAAGCGATCGCTGCTGGAGCAAAGGAACAGCAGGCACCACAAAATATGTTTTGGGGAGATCGCATTGCCAAGTTAGAAGACCCTTTTGGCTATACCTGGACAGTGGCAACTCATGTTGAAGATGTAAGTATTGAAGAATCGCAAAAACGTCTTTACCAGGAATATTCAAAGTAAGATTGGCGTTGGTAATTAAGCAATGTCGCACAGGAGGCTATTCTTCGTAGCTCTAAGCTGCGCGAACGGCGCATTTGCGCCAGCACCATGCAAAGCATGGTTTTGAGCGCAGAGGCGAAGCCTCTTAGCCGCCTAGCGGCGGTCTGCGCGTACGCGCTGCGGCTCTGTGTAGCATCGCCAGTCGTCTTGACGACACGAACGCTTTTGCGTTCTGCCCCACGAAGCCGAAGGCTTCTAGACGGCGCTATTGCGCCATCGTCTGCTTCGCAGACTGGGAACGCTTTGCGTTCCGTCCAGGGCGGTCTGCCGCAAAGCGGCTGTGGGGGTGCTGGGCATACGCCCTGTTGCACATACGTGCTGCGCTCTAAGCCTTTTCAATTTGTGTCTTTTTTCTGAACCGATAAATAAATTGCAAATAGCATTACGCTTTCACCAACACCGTGAGATTATTTACTGCAAGTCTCTATGTGAAAAAGGTTTAGCATTCTCTCCCGTATAGGTGGCTGCGATGTGACCATCTCCTGTAACTTTATACTTATAGGTCACTAAACCTTCTAAACCGACAGGTCCACGAGGAGGCATTTGCTGGGTGCTGATGCCGACTTCTGCCCCAAAGCCATAGCGGAAACCGTCGGCAAAGCGAGTTGAACAATTATGATATACTCCCGCGGCATCTACTTCATTTTGGAATTGATCGGCGATCGCTTGATCTTCGGTGACGATTGCATCGGTATGTTTTGAACCGTAATTATTGATATGGGCGATCGCGCTTTCTATTGAATCGACTATCTTAATCGCCAGGATTAGGTCGCTATATTCAGTCTGCCAGTCATGTTCTTGGGCTGGTTTGGCGGCAATAATATTTCTGGTGGCTTCGTCTCCCCGTAGCTCAACTCCTTTGTCTGTTAAAGCTTGGGCAATTTGGGGTAAAAACTCCGCTGCAATATCTTGATGAAGCAACAGGGCTTCGATCGCATTGCAGGCGGCGGGATAGTGAGTCTTGGCATCGACGGTAATAGCGATCGCTTTAGTCAAATCGGCTGCCTTATCCAAATAGAGGTGACAAATACCATCGGCATGACCTAAGACGGGGATACGAGTATTGTCTTGAACATAACGTACAAAGGAATTGGAACCTCTAGGAATAATTAAGTCTACATAGCGATCAAGCGCTAATAGCTCTTTAATTTCTTCCCTTGTAGTTAATAGCTGTACCGCAGCAGGATCGACCTTCGTAGACTCTAGTGCTTGAGTAATAATCTTAGTTAGTACCCGACAGGAGTTGATTGCTTCTCTGCCACCTTTAAGAATGACTCCGTTACCAGACTTAATTGCCAGGCTTGTAATCTGAATTAAAGCCTCGGGGCGAGCTTCAAAAATAATGCCCAATACTCCCAAAGGACAGGTCACTCGCTGGAGAATCAATCCTTGATCTAACTCACGGTGAATTTGACTCACGCCAATAGGATCGGCTAGTTTAGCTACATCTCTCACTCCTGCGATCGCACTTTGTAATTTAGACTCTCCGAGCTTTAAACGGGAATATAGTGCAGGGGCAATGTGATCTGACTCTGCTGCCTTAAGATCCGCTTCGTTGGCGGCAATGATTTCTGGAGTTGTTAATTCTAATGCTTGGGCGACAGTTTCTAAAGCAGAGTTACGGTCTTCTGTAGATAAGACGGCTAATTTTAATGCTGCTGTGCGAGTTCGTCGGGCAAGTTCGGTTAGCGAGAGTGATTCTGTCGGAGAAGCAACCATTAGTTTGACGTATCTATAACTATCGAGCTGACATTAATTTTAGCCGATTGGGTAAACCCACAGAATAAGTTTTCTAGAGTCTCAAAAAGCTATTGCTTCAAAGCTTCTAATAAAATTGGTTAAGTAACAAAAAATTAAGTTGCACTATTGAGAATTCGCCATGAGTTTACTAACGTTTTAAGTACATGGTATTTTGTTGATCATCTAAACAATAAAATCTATTCAATATGGGTTTTTAGTACAAATTTTCAAGTTAGTAATAGGGGTTAACTAATACAAAGCCCTTGAAGCAATTGTTACAGCGATCACCTCAAGCTTTAATTTCACAGACGTTAACAAATATCGACTTTAGCTTATTGACTAAGTATTTATCCTCGTTGACAAAAGAGCTGCTGCTACTTCGATTCTGACAAAGTGCGCTGATTTAGAGCCTGTACTGGTCGAGCATTATTACCAACTACCGTTAGAAAACTAGCTATTTGCGATCGCGATATCTCAACAGGCTGCTTTAATACGAGCCAGGTAACAATTTCCGAACAGGGAGGCGTAGTCAAAGATCCTTGATAACGATAGTAACGCCTGCTGTTTTCGGGTAATAACTGCAAAGCATTAATAGTCAAATCGGATACTCGCTCGGCTCGGCTATCAGAGTTAGGAATCCGCCGCCAAATCTTTTCTAACGCTTTATTTGCTTCTCCAGCCGACATCAATACCGCCAGCACCACTAAGTCTCCTGTAACCTGATTTTTATGGACAAAATGAGCCTCCATATCCGCCGCTTTACCCCCAACCAGATGTTCGCTGGGCTGATGGAAATGAAACTGCAACAGTTCATATTGCTGCTTATCTAAGGTCAAACTACTTCCAGGCTGATAATCAACACGAATCGTGCGTCCATTATTAACAATTGTTAGAGACGTATCTTGATAATCAAAATCTAGCTGCCCAACATCTAAAGAAAAGCCCGAACCTTCAATATTAATCGGTGATTGAGCTTGACCAGCCCTGCAAGTCTCAAATTCTGGGTCGAGTTCTCCCCAAAAATCTACTCCTGTCTCTCCCTGATAGCTCCAGCTACTAGCCTGGGCTGTATTGGTAGGGAAATATAAGGCGATCGCCTCAAGTAACAACAACTTTAATAGACTTCTGCGCTTCATTACTGGCTTTAAAATTAAACTATCTCAAAAAATTATCTAGCTATGGCTGTTATCAATATAAAACTAAGTGACGAAAAGCATAAAAGACTTAAAGAGTTAGCAATGATGCAGCAGAGGCAGAGCAGAGTTTTATCGCCCAAAAAAAATTAGCGTTAATAAACCGCTCAAAGAGCTGGCTATCATTTAGAAAAAGCCATAGCACAAAATTAGCGATCGCTCTTTGCTCATCTCTTACTATAGAATTACAGTGTTAGTAACAATGAACTGGTTAAGATTATGGTCGCCTCGCCCCAAAATTCTTTCATCACTCCAGAAGAATATCTTCAGCTAGAAGCAGCTAGCGATATCAAACATGAATATATAGACGGAGATGTTTATGATATGGCGGGGGCAACAGATACTCATGTAACTATTGCTCTTAACATGGCTGTTTTGCTACGTGGTCATCTGCGCGATTCTGGGTGTAGAGTATATATTTCCGATATGAAGGTCAAGATTGAGCAGAAAAATCGCTTTTTCTATCCAGACGTAATTGTGACTTGTGAAGCAGAGGATCAGGAAAATAGTACTTTCAAGCAGTTTCCTCGTTTAATTATCGAAGTACTGTCCGATTCAACCGAAGCCTTCGATCGCGGGGACAAATTTGCTGATTATCAATCTCTACCCAGTCTTCAGGAATACGTACTAATCAATACTAAAAAAGCCAGAATTGAGTGTTTTCGTCGTACAGCCGAAGGTTTATGGCTACTACAGTTCTATGAACTAGAAGCAGAGAAGTTTGAATTAACTAGCGTTGAGTTCACAGGCAAGATTGCCGACGTTTACGAACAGGTTGAGTTTACTTCTGAAACAACTAATAACGAGCAACCAGAACAATAATTCTTAAAGCGATCACTTTAAAACAAAGAATAACTTCAATCAACAACTTCGTTTCATCAAGCAAGATTTTACTTATAGACAACCCGCAAACATTATCTTGAAAAATGTTTAGTCAATTATCCTAAAGGATACACTTTGCTATCAATTATTCATTCTTATTGACTAACTTTAATAATTCAGCTTTTTCCTGTTCTAATTGCTGAATAGTACTTTGCAGGGTTTCAATTACGCCATACATCTCCATCGGATCGAAAATACGCAGCATACTGGTTTGGGTCACAATTCCCAATCCTTTACCCCAATTCCACGACACAACTAGCCTACGCACTCGACGGCGCTGCATTTCTTGATTAGCTGCCAAAAGAGAATCTTCAGGACTCATCAGGCATAGGGGACTACTCATTACTTCTTCCGCTTTTAAATTATCGAGGTTTGCCTCCAAAGATTGAAACTGTAGAATATCTCGTTCGGTAATAATCCCCGCTGGAATTAAAATACCTTCCTCCTCATCGGCCTCCGTAATCACAACACAGCTAACTCGATGCTTTGCCATTAGCTGCGCCACTGACAAGACTGTCTCTGTCATTGGTGCATGAATAATATCTTTGCTCATTACATCTCCTACCCGTCTCATTTTGAGCAGGTTTGCTGGGCGCATGGCTAAACGAATACTTTCAGGAGTCATAATCCCCATAAGCTTGTTTGTTTCATCGACTATGGGCAAATGGCGCACCCGATAACGGCGAAAGAGAAATAAGGCGGCAAAAATATCTTTGAGACTGCTTTTTGCCAAGGTGACTACCGATCGCGTCATCACATCTCGAACGCTTACCGTATTAAAAGCCAGTTTTTCAGCAGTAAATCTGACAACATCTCTTTCTGTCAAAATCCCCTGTAACTCATCTCCTTTCATCACTAAAGCGCAACTGGAACGACCGCTTGTATCTAGTTGGTATTCTGAATCATTACTTGCTTCTATCTTGCAGCTAATACCTCTTGCTCGCCCCATCAAAGCGATCGCCCTAACCAAAGAAGTGTCAGGAGATATAACCAAAGGAGAACGATCGATGGCCGATTCTACATCTGGTGAAGCGAATAGCTGCTCGTGAGATTCCATAGGGCGATCGTTTTAGCGAAACTAGGATTGCGAATTTATAAGCAATCTTAACTTGAATTAAGTTTTGTTAAGTAAAATATTGCGCGAATGCGATCGCATTTCCTCGATTATGTTTGACTCAAGTGAGCTGTCTCTCTATCTTTTAAGCTTCTCTTGACTCTCTATTTTCGTGAGGGATGTAACGCTTTGTCAAGATGCAATACTTGATTGTTCTAGCTTTAATGTTGTTTTAGGTATATTATCAGGGATGTAACAGAAAAATGCTGGCAATGCTTTAAATAATAGCCGCTTGCAGTCATGAGGTGTTTAGCGACGTTCGGGCGATCGATTGATGGCAGAAACTTTTTGGCTTTTCCCATAAAGGCGATCTAAGACTCGTTTAATCGATATTCTGCGCCATTGCTGACCTCGTTTGGTTTTATAACCATTTTCATTGAGCCAATTAGCAATTTGCTGGAGAGACTTACCCGATTTATGATGACGGCGAATTAAGTCAATGATTTCCTGTTCTTGAGGGTTAGTGACTAACTCACCATCAATCGCTTTTTGACCGAATGCAGGAGAACCATAGCCAGCGTAACCACCATCAGCAGCCTTGTTCTGTCTTCCTTGTTCTAATCTTTGCCAGATTTGATTATTGTTTTCCAGGTTTTCGGCACTCATATGTCTGAACTCAGATGTTTAATTGGCAAATAGGCAACTCTGTTACTCGTTAGTCTATCAACAAAAGTTTTAAATTCAAAAAGTACCACAAAAAATAATGCCAACTTATAAAGTAACGCTGGTCAACGAAGCAGAAGGAATAAATCAAACTATTGAGGTGGCGGACGACCAATACATCTTCGATGCAGCGGAAGAGAACGACTTAGACTTACCTATTTCCTGTCGTTCTGGATCTTGTTCTAGCTGCGGTGGCAAAGTTCTTTCGGGAACAGTAGACCAGTCCGAACAAGCTTTTCTGGATGATGACCAGTTAGAACAGGGCTTTGTTTTAACCTGCGTTGCTTATCCTACTTCCGACTGCAAAATCATGACTCATCAGGAAGATGAGCTTTACTAGGCTGTCGAGCCAAATTTTTCCATCACCAACTTAAATTTAAGCAAAGTAAGAACTATGACTTCCATTACTAAAGCAAGCTTCGTCGATCACAATGAATTTGAACAGCTAATCAAAGATAATAAGCTGGTGGTAGCCGACTACACAGCAACTTGGTGTGGTCCTTGTAAAGTAGTCGCGCCGCTAATTGACAAGCTGGCTGAAGAATATAGCGATCGCGTTACTGTCGTCAAAATAGACATCGACCAAAATCCCGATGCGGCTAAAAAGTATGGCATCCGTAGTATTCCTGCTGTCTTGGTCTTCCGCGATGGCGCAGTTGTCGAAAATACTTTTGGTTCACAACCCTACGAAACCTATAGCAATCTCTTAGAAACTCAGCTCAGACTTTAAACTATCAGCCTGTAGAGACAGAGTTTGGCGGTAGAAAAGGTTTAGTGTGTCTGAACTCATTCCCTAAATACTTTTTCCTAAATTTTGTCTCTATTTCTGCTTCTGGAAAATCCCTCATCAAAAAATATTAGCTATGAATCGCACCTTTGAAGTCCCATGTCCCAACTGTGGTGGTTCGGCAACCCGCAGTTATTTCACCAGCCAAGAAGCAAAATACAGTAACTGTCCCCAAAATCAGGTTATTCAGGTAGAATGCGCCGATTGCGATTACTTAATGGTGATGTGTTCTGCCAGTGGTAGCGTTGTCGAAGCCTATAATTCAAGCACCTCTGCTTTAATAATGAGGAAGCAAAATAACTTCTCTCTTCCTTTGTCAGTATAATACGCAAATTTTTAGTCAACCGAGTTACCAGAGATAGAATTCTATGTTGTGTGCCAGAGAGATCATGACTGCCAATGTAGCTACCATCAGCGGTTCGGCTACAGTCGCTCAAGCAGTAGAAATCATGAAGGAAAAGGGTTTACGAGCATTAATCGTTGATCGCCGTAGTGAAGCCGATCCCTACGGCATTGTCACAGAGACTGATATTGTCTATAAGGTCGCTGCCTTTGGACACGATCCCAAAAAGATGCGGGTATATGAAATTATGACTAAACCCTGTGTGGTGGTCAATCCCGATTTGGGTGTGGAATACGTAGCAAGATTGTTTGCCAATACCCGTATCCGACGTGCGCCAGTAATTGAAGGCAAGCTGCTAGGAATTGTCTCCATTAGCGATATTCTCAAGAAGAGTAATTTTGTTGAAAAGCCAAAACAGCTATACATCGAAGATCGTCTAGACGTAGCCCGTGAAGAGGCTCGTGCAGTATGTGCAGCCAAAGGTGCAACCTCTCCTGAATGTGCCGCTGCTTGGGATGAGGTAGAAGAATTGCAGGCGGCGGCGGCGGATAAACGTCAGGCAGAAAAAAAAACTAGTTCCTTAGAGGCTTATTGTGCTGACAATCCCGATGCATTGGAATGTCGGATTTACGAAGACTAGTTTGATCGGTTGAGGAAATTTTAAGAGATTTTGAGAAATTTTTGATTTTAGGAGAATATATCGATGATGCAGGCTCAAGAAATCATGACCAAAAATGTCTTGACTATTAGTGGTTCGGCAACGGTTGCCGAAGCTGTCGAGATCATGAAAGAGAAAAGTTTGCGAGCTTTAATTGTTGATCGCCGTAGTGACTCCGATCCTTATGGAATTATTACCGAAACAGATATTGTCTATAAGGTTGCAGCTTTTGGACACGATCCTAAAAAGATGCGGGTATATGAGATTATGACCAAACCCTGCATTATTGTAAATCCCGATTTGGGTGTAGAATACGTAGCCCGATTGTTTGCTAACACTCGTATTCGTCGCGCACCAGTGGTCAAAGGCGAGTTGCTAGGGGTTATTTCCATCAGCGATATTCTCAATAAGAGCGATTTTGTTGAAAAGCCGAAAAGCGAATTTGAACTCTATTGCGAAGAAAATCCTAGTGCCTTAGAAGCTAGAATGTACGACTAAAATTATCTGGCAGTATTTATGGTGACTCAAATACAAGTTGCGCTACTTCCAGAGCAGTTGCCGGAGCAAGTAAAACCCCGTTACGATAGTGTGCCGTGGCTAGCAGGATGTTACTGTAGCCAGATAGTTTTTCAATAATCGGTGCGGGAATACCTTCAGGACGAGGACGTTTGCCAGACCAAGTTTCGAGTATGGTTGCTTGTTTTAGTTGAGGACAAAAAGCGATCGCATCTTCAATAGTTTTCTTTAGTAGTTCGGCATCAGCAATGCTTTCGCCCGTCTCTAAGGGAAATTCTACCGTCGCCCCCAGCCAGTATTCATTGTTTTCTAGTGGTACAAGATGAATATCGTGACCAGAAATAACAGGTTGAAAGTCGGAATTACCTAAAGGTTGATCCAACTTTAATCTAATTGCTTGTCCTAATACGGGGCGAATGGGAATACCTTGCTGGAGGTTTTGAGTCAGAGGAGTCGAACCCAAACCCGCAGAGATAATCAACTGGTTGATCGCAATTCTGCCAGAGGTGGTAGTTAAATGCTGGCAAGAATACAAATTGTCTTGTTTATCAGTAATAAAATCTTCTACCTCAACTCCAAACTGAAATTCAACCCCGTTAGCGGTAGCCGCAGCCACCAAAGCTTGAGTTAGTTCCACAGGGTTAACCTGTCCATCTTGGGGAGAATGAACCGCACCAATAATGCGATCGCTAATTAAATGGGGACATTGCTGAGTTACAAAATTGCGATCGCCAATTGTAAGATCCCAACCCTCTTTAGCCCGAAATTCCTTGAGCTTGTGCCACTTCTCTAAATTATCTCCCTCGAATAGCAGCTTAAATATACCTTGGTGATTAAAAGGGACTTTCATCCCCGTTTTAGCTTCCAGTTCGGGAATCAGAGTTTGATAGCGCTGGAGACTAGCACGACGAAAGCGCCAGGCGCGTCCTTTTTTCTTATGACTAATTGCCCCCATTAAGACTCCCAACGCTGCCCCAGTTGAGCCAGAAGCAGGGCTATTTTTCTCAATGACGGTAATGTCCAGTCCTTCAATTAAACTTAGCTCATAGGCGATCGCTGCACCAACTACACCACAGCCAATAATGGCAATTTTACTCATATTTATTTTTATATATTTCTCACAATTACCAATAAAAAAGGCTCGGCACCGCCAAGCCTAACAATTCATCTACGATGTGAAACTAAGTTTTATCCAAAAAGCTTATAGCTTATAGCTTATAGCTACGAACAGTAGCCCTCTGTATCTACTTAATACAATTGACAACGATCCTAAGCGTTATCTTCATCAAAATCGGGGATGATCTCTTCTATACGCTCGACCGTATCTTCAATCTCGGCTTGGACTCCTCTGATCGTGTTTTTTGCCTCTTTCATTGCTTGTTCAGCAGGATCTTGGGGCGCTTTAGTTTGAGGAATCAAACTGGCATAAGTGTCCAAGTCGGCGACAACCTCACGATACTGGTTGTTAGCGAGAGTGTAGTCTTTTTCCGCTACAGCCACGTCAATATTCTCAAAGTGCTTGAAGATATCCTTTGCCAAATTCAAAGCTGGCTCTTGTTCGTCGGGAAGCAAAGCTTTAGATAAATAAGTCAAGTCTCTTCTGATCGAACCCAGAGGTCCATGAAGAAAAGAGTCAGCATTTACCCAATCTTCTTTGCCGATCGATTCGCCAAGTTCGGGCAGGCGATCGCGAGCGATATCGAGGGGAATACGATAAGTGCTAACTTTTTGAAGAATCTCTGGGGTATAGGTTGGTGGTGCGGCAACCTCAGAACTACCACAGCTAACTAGCACGGTGGTTGCTAGCACCAAGATTAGGGAAAGAATAGGACGGAAAATTTTCATCTTGCTCAAAACAAATGTTACTTTGTTCTAATTTTCTCAGGAAACCTGCACCTTTAAAAAACTTTACGGCGAAAAAACTGCACAATTTCTGCCGCGATGTCTGATGCCCAATGTTCCTGGGGATAATGTTTAGCTTCCGATAATTCTGCTAGAGTGAGTTCATCATTAGTCGCGACCAATTTCTTAACTGCGTCGGTATCGAGCCAACTGTCCTCAGTCCCCCAAATAATCAGAGTTGGTTGTGACCACTCTTGTAAGCCTGTTTCGATCGCCTGGGTTACGGTATCGAGCTGTAGCTGCTTGAGGGTCACCATCAAAGCACGCCCTACATCTGAACTCTGTAGAAAGGGTTTCCGTAGGATGTTGAGGTCGTCATCTTCAATTACAAAACCGCTGCCTTTTTCAATCGTGCGATCGACCAATAGGGGATCTTGAGTCATCATGTCCCCCACTACGGGAAAAGTCATTTGCTTCATCGACCAAGGTAATTTTGCCCCAGCAGTAATGGGAGTATTGAGAATGATCAATCCCGCCAGGCGATCGCTATTTTGCAAAGCGTATTGAATTCCAACTGAACCGAGATATCCCTGGACGACTAAATAAAATTTCTCTAGCTCTAAAGCCTCTATAAACTCTCCTAAGCCCTGTAAATATGCCTCTGGAGTATAAGAGAAATCCCGCTTACCAGGTTTATCCGAAAAACCGCTGCCAATCCAGTCTGGAGCAATACTAGGAATATCTTCTTCTGCCAAGAGAGACATAAGCTTCTGCCAGGTATAGCTGTGGGCAGGCAAACCGTGGAGAAACAGAATCGGGGTGCGATCGCTTTCAACTTCAGTTTGACGATAAAACCACTGGAATTTACCAGCCTGGACTTTATCTGTTTTAATCGACATTGATTTTAAATTTGGTTTAAATTTTGATAATTAACTCTTTGAGGCAGCATACACCATGAAGGGATGCTCTCTGGTATGAGGAATTTTAAATCTGGCCTACGTTTATTGATAGAATAATTAGCATTTCTTGGCAGGTTAAGTATGGTTTCGATTCAAGGGCAAATTGTCGTCGTTACAGGAGCAAGTAGTGGTATCGGTGCATCCTGTGCCAAGCTCTTTGCCAAGGAAGGTGCATCGCTAATTTTGGCTGCTCGTCGTCGGGATAAGCTCGAAGCAGTCGCCGCTGAGATAAAACAGAATTATCAGGTGAAAATCTGTATCTTAGAAATGGACGTGAGCGATCGCCAATCGGTAGAGAATTCCTTTGCCGCCCTCGATGAATCTTGGCGCAACGTCGATATTTTGATTAATAATGCGGGCTTGAGTCGTGGTTTGGATAAACTTCAGACAGGAGAAATCCAAAACTGGGAAGAGATGATCGATACCAACCTCAAGGGTTTACTTTACGTCACGCGATCGCTTTTACCAGGCATGGTAGAGCGTAACCAAGGACACGTAATTAATATTGGTTCAATTGCGGGACATGAAACTTATCCAGGGGGGAACGTCTATTGCGCGACCAAAGCGGCAGTTAGAGCATTATCAACGGGTTTGAAAATGGATTTGCTGGGTACTCCCATTCGTGTGAGTTCGGTCGATCCTGGTACGGTGGAAACAAACTTTAGTAACGTGCGCTTTCGGGGAGATACGGAAAAAGCCAGCAAAGTTTATCAGAATATGAATCCTCTAACTCCCAATGATATTGCCGAAGTGGTAGTTTTCTGCGCTACTCGCCCCGCCAACGTCAATATGAGCGAAGTGTTAGTGTTGGCTACCGATCAATCGAGTGCGACGATGATTAATCGGCATTAGTATTACAGTTATTAGTTATTGGTTATTAGTTCAAAAGCTGTGATATCTACTTTCAATCCAGACTCTGACATCTTGTTCTGAACCAAAAGTATAGGATCTCTTGGTATTAAAATCATAAGCTTGCCAGTATTGATTGCCGTGACGATCGCTCTTTTGCCTGATTTGTGGCTCGTAGCGCGAATTCATTAGGTTGCGTCTTGCTTTATCTACAATGCTGGCGAGCAAATTTGCTATTTTCATTTTCCTTCCTGCTTGGAATTCAAAGGCTTTTTTCTCTCTATTCCAACCATAGCGATCGCTTTTTTAGAGATCAAAACAAAGCACACATGGATAACATGAGCAAAATTCATGCATCTTGTCAGCAAACTAAGATAAAAAATAGTAACTGGGCAAAATTTTAGATATTTGAGTTGCGATTCAAGCTAGATGAAGTATTAGCGGTTGAGAATTGAATTTATGAGTGGGATCGATCCATACAAACTAAAAATTTCTCAACTCAAGATTTTAGTGGCGGTAGCAAATCGTCAGAATTTTAGTGAGGCAGCGCTAGACTTAAATATCTCTCAATCAGCAGTAAGTCATGCGATCGCGGCATTGGAAACCCAGCTAGGAGTGGTTTTATGTCAACGGGGGCGTAACGGGGCAGCTCTGACTGATGTAGGACAAAAATTAGTCCCTGCCGCGAAAAAGGTTTTGAGCTTACTAGAGGAAATCGCCCAAGAAGCCAATCGAGCCAAAGGTTTGGCAGGAGGAAATGTCAGGCTGGTATCTTTTCGCAGTGCGGCAACCCATATATTACCTGGTTTAATTGCCCAGTTTCGGCAGCAATTTCCCCTCATTACCGTCAGCGTCACGGAGGCGGAAGAAGATACGGAGATTGAAAACCTGTTGCGGACAGGAAAAGCAGATATTGCGCTAATCCACTTGGTTAACAAGATAGGCTTAGATACCTGGATAGTTGATCGCGATGAATATGTGGCGCTGTTACCCCGCAGTTTGAATTTACCCCAGACCAAGCTGACTTGGCAGCAGCTAAGTTCCTATCCTCTAATTATTCCCTCGGCTGGTAGCTGTTCTAAAAAGGTTCGCCAGTATCTGCTGAGTTCCCATAAAGCAGTAAACATTGCTTATGAGATGCGAGAAGATTCAACCATTATGAGTATAGCAATTCAGGGTTTGGGCGCGGCAATCATGCCCAAGCTAGCGACTCTACCGATTCCTCCAGAGTTGAAAGTATATGCTTTGCCTATTCCTTTAGAAAGAGCTATTCAGGCGGCAGTAGTAAAAGATGCGCTCCATACTCCAGCAGTTTATGCCTTCATGGATACTCTTAAAAAATACAGGGCGATCATTTTGGAATCGCGTTGATGGTTGATGGTTGATGGTTGATAGTTGATAGTTGATAAGTAACTCAACCTAAATAAAGTAAAGTTGGTAGTCAGAGATTACTCCGCGCACAAAGCGAGACGATGAAGGCGTTGCCTTCGCAAACGACGGACACATGCGGCGCGACGCGAAGCGAGTCCTTTAGGGAACTATGCGCCTTTGTGCTCTGACCGTTGGTCAATCCTTCAGGATTGAAAAACTATAAATAACAACGGCTAAAGTCCGTTATTACAAGCATTAATCTATTTTATGTTTAATAAAGTGGAGCTACTTAGTTGATTAATAACTAGCCAGTTAGATACGTAGTCTACTCAACTGGAAACGATGATAAATTTTTTGCCGCCTAGAAGCTAGATCACTGATTTTCCATTGATTACTTGTCATTCATTATTTGTTACTGTTTACTGTTTACTGTTTACTGCTTACTAAATTAAGATGCAACTATTAGATCGGGTTCGCTTAGGTTTGGCTGTTGGGGTAGCAAAGTCGGTAACAAAAGTAGTGCGATCGCTTGGTTTGGGTGCGGCATCTGTTCTGCCAGGAGAAATCTCCCGTCGGCTTCATTCTCGTCTTTTACCTCTGTTGTTTGAACAGGTTAGTCAAGGGGTAATCTTAGTCGTCGGCACAAATGGCAAAACTACTACCTCTTTATTGCTCAAGCAGATTTTAAGCGATCGCGGCTACACTGTTGTCCATAATTCTAGCGGCGCGAATTTGATCAATGGTTTGATTACGGCATTGCTGAGTAGTGCCGACATGACGGGGAAAATATCTGCTGACTATGCCATCCTCGAAGTTGATGAAAATATTTTGCTTTTAGTTAGACTTTCTTACCTATATAAACTTAT
>JBCBWB010000076.1:0-24040 GCA_039817275.1 Cyanobacteria bacterium J06648_1
AATGGTAGCGACGTACAGGCTGTAATCGGCTGGATCGCCTTTGGACTCAGCCAAGCTGTCGCTATTAGTGCCGCTGTCGAAGAGTTTTTTCACTACGGAGAACGATACCGCCACTATCGCAACACCGCCGAATCAATGAAGATTGAAGGCTGGCACTTCTTTCAGTTAAGTGGTGCTTATCGCCATGCTGATAGTCATACCGAAGTCTATGCCGATTTTGCCCAACGAGTAGAAAATGTCATGCAGCGAGATGTGGAAGGTTATTTTAGTCAAGTAACCCCGAAAGACAAAAAAACAGCAGCAACAAATAAGCAATAATTCAAGCGATCGCTTTGAAGGATACAATTACCAGGATGATAACCACTTTGATCGCCGCACTAGTTATCTACCGTCAAAACTTTCTTTGGCAGACCTGAAGAAAACCCAATCCCCTGGATCGTAACTGGTCAATCTTGGTAATTTTTCGTCTGATACTTCGACATAATTGTTTTTGAGGAGTAATCTTTTAGAAGCTTCGTTACCTGGAGTAACAGTCGCCCAAAACTCTTCAACTCCATAGTTTTGCCGCAAAAAACCTTGTAGCCATGTTAGGGATTCACTTCCATATCCCTGTCTCCAATAAGAAACACCCAAAATATAGGCTACTTCTGCCCGACTTTCGATGACAGTAGCTTCGACTCTGCCGATGACAACTTGGTACTCTTTTATCCGAACAGCATAATTTACCCAGGTTTCATCTCTGCGCTGTTCGGGGGATCCCCGTTCTCGCGATGCAAAAGATTGTCGTAATTCATCAAAAGTAGGAGCTATTCCGTCATCTACATTTTCATATACTTTTGGATCGCATAAATAAGACTTTAACTCTTGAGCGTGTTGTTTCGTAATTTGTTCGTATACTAATCGTGCCGATTCAAAGTGCATCTTGCAATAATTTAAAAGTGTCTCACTCCCTATCAAAAAGCAATACTCGAATAAGTTATATTCACTTTAAGCGCTGGTTATTAAGTAATGTCGCACGATAGGTTACTATTGTTGGCTCTTAGCCGTTATAGTTTGCAGATTATCTCCAAGCAGATAAAAAAATATAGCTAGCATTCCACATTCACTGTTGCCCCATTTTATTATAGTTAATGCAATCAAGAAAACAGGCATGCGATCGCCTGACATCTTTTTTCTGAACCAATAACCAATAACTAATAACTAATAACTAACCTTTTTAGCTCACCGAAATAAATTCTAAAGTTGCTCGATATCATCCTCACAAGTTCCTCAAGTTTTGTTTATAAAATATTTTGGTATGAAGACAGAATTTGGAATCTTGTAAAGTAAACTTGTTAAGTTTTCCTCAACCTAGCCCACAAACTCTATCGGTTTATTAAAGAATCCAAGCTTCAGTTTAATTCTAGCTAGATAGCTATTTAAGTTAACAGAAGAGAGGCAAATAGATCATGAAAGCAACACAGTTACTGCGTCAATATCGAAGTGGCATCTTAGATTTTTCAGGTGCCAGCCTACACTCAGCTCATCTTGAAGCGGCAGATTTGACGCGGATTAACCTATCTCAATCAGACCTCAGTAATGCAGATTTTAATGATGTAGATCTTAGTGGTGCATGTTTACAGCAAGCCAACTTAACTAACGCTTCTCTGATTGGAGCTAGTTTGGTAGGAGCAAATTTATCTGAAGTTAACTTAATTGGTGCTGATCTAGAAAATGCGGATCTTAGAGGTGCAGATTTGAGTGGGGCAGATTTGCGTTGTGCCAATTTAGCTGGTACAGATTTGAGTAATGCTAATTTAACAGACGTAGACTTGGGTGGGGCAGATTTGAGTAATGCTGACCTAACAGAAGCAAAATTGGCAGGTACTGATATTTCAGCAGTCGAAACAAACGGAGCAATTCTAGATAATATTAATTGGGGCGGCTGCGCTAGAAAACAGGAGAACACAACTCATCACTGGGTTAGCTGGTCTGGTTAGAAGTTATGAGTCACAAAATAACCAAACGCAGTTAATAGTTTAGTAGTTCAAGATATGCTCTTCGATTATGCCCTGTAATTTGTTTGGTCAATTTATGTGATCAGTGTCAACCTCCACTAAATACGCTCTTTCAGCGGTGGTAAATCCCACCGTTTTTTTGGGTTCTCAAATTCTTTACTATCGTTATGATCAATCAGTAGTGACTGCCAGACTTTCGATGCTGAATGGCGGTAATTCCCTCGGTATCTAATACCTCGCCATGTTCGACAACTGCATAAATCAAAGTGCGATCGCCTGATGGCAAAAGACTTTGCACAATACATTCTAGATATGCCAGGGCTTCTTCAATAATCAAACATCCGTTAGCGGCAGTTCTAGTAGTTACGTTGTCAAAAGAATTTGTACCTTGCTCATCGAAATTTCTTCTGACGGTTCTGCCTTCATTGAGAATATTTAACACAAATTTAGCCCCTGGATTACTAATGAAATTAGTATTTTGTGATTCAGTTAACGCAATCATGATTCCAGGCGGATTGAAAGTTGCTTGGGATACCCAAGAGGTAAGGACACCTTGATGAGCATCATCATTACAGGTAGTGAGGACGCAGATCGAACCAACAATTCTACCCACTGCTTGTTCGGTGCGATTGATTTGGGTTTCGGTAACAGCTTGACGAGGAGTACGCAGTCTTTTGGCTTTTTTGAGTCTTTGAGTGAATTCGACCCCCGCCTGGATACATTCCTTTAAAACAGCAGCAGTGGGACTAAAACGGACGCGGATTGGTTCAAAACCAAAGCTATAGTGAGCGTCCCTAAGTTTATTTTCTAACATGGCGATCGCTTCTCCACTCCAGCCGAAAGAACCAAACACACCTGTTAATTTAGTTTTGGCGGCAGTAGCGAGAATAATTCCCAATGCCGTTTGAATTTGCGTCGGGGCATGACCACCCAATGTCGGAGAACCGATAATAAAACCATCACAGGCTTGAATAGCGCTGGTAATCTCTTCTGGTTCAGCTAGTTCGCAGTTAATCGATTCTACCGTCACACCCGACTGGATCAAGCCGTGAGCGATCGCGCTGGCAATAGTGGCAGTGTTACCATATGCCGAGGCATAAAGTAAGGCTACCTTGAATTCTTGATTGGTTTGTTCCTGACACCACTGTTGATAATCGTAGCTAAAGCGGCTGAGGCTATATTTTATTAATGAACCGTGAGCAGGAGCATATATTTTGCTGGTTAGAGGCGCAAATTTCGCTAATGCAGCTTCTAACTGTTTGGCTTGGCTAGCGTGGAGACAGTCAAAATAGAAACGGCGATCGGAATCTAATTGTTTCCAGTTATCATCAAAAATTGGTTGATCGCACACATGCGACCCAAAAAGCTTATCGGTATAGAGAATCTTGGTCTGAGGATCGTAGGTACACAAGCCATCTACCCAGCGGGGAGTAGTGGCGCTAACGAACTGTAGTTTATGTCCCTGTCCCAGATCTAAAGTATTGTTATCTCTGACTACGCGAACTCTCGATTTACTTTCGGGAAACATCAAAGCAGTCTTAAGGGCTTTAACTGCTGGTTTAGAACAAATTATTTTAGCCTGTGGTGCATATCCTGCGAGTACTTTGATCGTTGCTAATCGATTGGGATTGACGTGCTGTAGGATAATGTAATCTAATTTGCGCCATTCATGGTGCGATAAAATTTCTAGATAAGCTTGAGTAAAAGATCGTCCTGGCGGATCGATTAAAGCTATTTTGTCGGCTTTAATTAGATAGGAATTAGAAGTCGTACCTTTTTGACGAGAATACTCGACCTCAAACTTCAATCTATCCCAAGTACGCGATCGCAACACTTCAGTGTTTGCACCAATTTTTGCTATTTGAACGTCTCTTTTTTTAGTTTTTGGTTGAATATTTGTGTGTTTCACGAGCTTGTTATTTGCTATCTGCTATTTGTTCTTTTAAGTTCATGCTGGTCATTATTGAACGAAGGCAGGAGGCAATCCTAAAGGGATACCGTAAACATATCCGCATGCAGGCTCGATTAGTTACCAATAGCCTGTTTACTCTTTGCTGATTTTTGTTTGTATAGTTCAGATATTTTTTGTTCAGGATCGACACCTTCAAAACTAGGAGGAAGCCAAACTCGGACTACTAATAAAACAGCTAAGACCAAGAGAAATGAACATGTGGCTAATACCTGACTCCAGGGAATTTCTAAGATTCCTTTAACAATTATTTCTCTTAAAACGGAAACGATCGATACTTCGACGGCTACGCCAATAGACACTCGGCGCTCTTGGAGATAAATGATTAATAAGCGAAATAATTCAACTAAAATCAGCACAAATAGGATATCAGCAGTGACTCTAGTGAAGTTCAAAGGTGGCAGCAACGAGACAAACATCTCTCGTAACTGAAGGGTCATAAAGCCAAACAACCCAAGACAAAGAGAGATAATAATAAAGTCTTGAATAAACTCCAAAATTCTAATTATTCCACCGTTGTTTAACAATTTGTACCAGGGAGTTGGAGACTTGTATAAAGGTTTGTGCATTGTGTTTAGTAATTGGTGGTTAGTAGTTGGTAGCTTTTTTCATTTAGCATTCATTAAATGTTCATTGTTTAATGTTCAATGTTAAATGTCTAATAATGATTCCCAACCTTACGATGGTGTACGGCAGTTAGGGCATTTAGTTTGGCTACTCTGCCAGCATGAACGTTACTATAGACAATCCAGTGGTCGCTACACTCCAGGCGACTTTGAACTTCACATTCGGCATATGCCAGAGAATCGGCAATAATCGGCGAACCATTACTAGCAGGTACGGTTTTGATGCCTTGAAAGCGATCTGCACCAGGAGAAAAACGCTTGAGGAAGTGTCTAATTAGATCTTGATAATTGTCTTCTTCCAAAACATTTAGCACAAAGCGATCGCCAATCTGCAAAAAAGATTCTATTGCCCGATCTTTGGCTACTGCGATCGCCACCCCCAAGGGAGTCAAGCTAGCCTGCATGACCCAGGATGCAACCATGGCGCTAGAAATGTCATGGACAGCACAAGCTCCCGAATTGAATTCGGGGGTCGCGTCCTTACCTTTGGTAGCCGTGATGATATACAGGCCGTTGCTAATTCTGCCCAAGGCTTTTTGTAAACTGTTATCAATGGCTTTAATTTGTTTGACGCTGCGATCGCGGGTTAACCACTGTCCCAAATCTGTACCAGCTTCATCGCATACTTGCTCAACTGCACGACTGGGAGATTCTGTGACTAAAATTGGCTCAAAAGCTTCGATAAGTCCAATTTCCTGAAACTGATTGCGTAAGGGATAAATCGGTTCATCTTCTCCCCCACCCGATTCAAATAAACCAATGGATTGTTTACCATGGGCTGCGGCGAGGATGGTACCGAGGATGGCATGGGCTTCTTTATCCGATTGAGGTGGCATTCCCATAACTAAACCTGCTGCCTCTGAGACTAATTCTCTGATAAATTGAGGCTCGGTATTATTCCAATCGACTAATTCTACTGCTACCCCTGTTTTGATAATTCCTTGGGCGATCGCTCTGGCAAGCTCGTCACTGTAGCCATAGTCTTCGGAGTAAAGTAGGGCAACAAAAGTTTCGGTTTTGGTTTGGGCATTACTCCATTGCTGATAGCGATTTACCAATTCCGCACGATGATGTTGCAACAAAGGCCCATGTCCTGTAGCAATCTGGCTTAGTTCTAGTTTGTCCATGCGTTTGATAGCACCTAGAACGGAACGGGCATTGGGCTTCATCAGACAGTTATAGTAATATTCATAGTCTGCCTCAATCAACGATAGGTCTTCATCAAAAGTAGGTTCATCGCAGTAGTGCATTCCAAAGGCATCGCAAGTATAAAGAGTTTGGGTTTTATGATCGTAGGTAAAAATCGTATCGGGCCAGTGTAAATTAGGCGCAGAGATAAATTCTAATTCGTGTCCATTGCCCAAATCCAGGCGATCGCCATTTTTGACAATCTGATAGTCAAAGGGTTGATGCACCATGCCTTCTAGGAATTTAATCGCCACCTTTGCTCCAACTATCGTAACTTGCGGTGCCAATTTTAAAATATCTTTGACTAAACCACTATGATCGGGTTCGGTATGGCTAATGATCAGATAATCTAGCTGCGCTGGATCGATTAAGCCTGTTAATAATTCTAGGTAAAGCTGGCGAAACTTAGCGTGAGAAGTATCGACTAAAGCCATTTTTTCACCCTGAATGATAAATGAATTGTAGGTGGTGCCGTTTTGTAAGCCAAACTCAATATCAAAGCGATCGCGATCCCAATCTAGACAGCGTATGGCTGTAGTTTTCGGGGCGATCTCGACAGTTTGCAGAGTTAGTCTGGCGTTATTAATGGTTTGATCGTTTTTAGTGAATGCAACCATGGGACAATTTTTTGATTTGTTGTATTTTTATTCTGCTTGCTTATTTATAAGCTAACAAAATACTTACAGTTTAATCATATAAATAAATTTTATGACGCATTGACAAAATTTATCTTTTAAAAGCTAAAAGTCGGGTTGCGGTGGTCAACTTAAGCCGTTACAGTCAAATTAATGGACGGACATATCGGCGATATACGAAGCGTTACATGCATGTATATGTGGACTAGAGCAAGTTTTAATTAACCAACACTTCTCTATCTTCACAAAATCCTCAACTTACTAATTTAAATTAGCTCACTAATTCCGTTTCCATAGTTGATGTCAATAGCCAGCTAAAACCAGGAAACAGACAGTCGATTACTGGCGTTTAAAGCGAGTCATTCTGCTCAAAGCGATCGCTTTAGTAAAAAAAAATCTGAATTTAGAGCCTAATCTCTTATCTTTGGCAAGAAATATTTAATCAACAACAGTATTTAGGATTTTAGTCAAAAAACATGAAAAATAATCAAGAATATATCTACTCTTTGCCGAATACTAGCTGTACCCTGAGAACGGTAGCCCATCTACGACATAAATACCATTCCCATTTAAATTCAGTCGCCGCGATCAATCTAATTGACCGCTGGCTGATTAGATTACGTCTCAACAAAAATACTCCCTGCCAACAAATTAAAAATCTGGCAGCTTTTCTTGCGGAGATGGGTTCGATTTATCAACCGTCTACTAGAATCTTGCAGGCCATTAATAGTCTGGATCGGGGCGAATCACCTACTAAAGTAATGAATCGTTATCGGGTAGTAATTGTTGCCTATGGCGAACCAGAAACCAGAGAAATTGAAATATTTCGCGATCGCGTTATCGAAGGGTTGGGTTATTGTCCTCAGAATATGGCTTAAATGGAGTTGGGAGTCACAAAGAGCAAAAATTGCGCTGCGGGGTTTTTCTCATTGCTTTAAAAGACACTCTCCATGCAGTAAGCGCTAGCCGAGATCCATAGTGAGCTGCCCATAGTCAGAAGTACTGTAGCTATTAATCATTTCTTTTTGCTTTTCCCCAGACATTGCTGGCAAAAGTTTGCTGTTTAAATCTCAACAACAATTTCTAATTCTGTCGTAATCTAGAAGTTAATCCTGGAGCTTTCTCAACAGAGAGCGGTAACGGCTTTGGTCGGTAATCTTCTATTTATGTTAACTCCGCGTAACCCCAAGCAAAGACAGAATGTAACTCGGCATAAATATCGCCGAAAATCTGGTAAATTTAGGATTAATTTTCAAGATGGACGCTTCGATCTCGGCAATGCTAACGCTTGGCATAACTACTGGCGAGAACCATACTATCTACTCCTCAAAATTCCTTGGCTGGGCTTCCTATTCCTCATGGTTGCCTTTTATCTGATCATCAATGCTATTTTCGCCTGCGCCTACCTCCTAGGAGGTGACTGCATCGCCAATGCTGCCTCTGGTTCATTTGCCGACGCTTTTTTCTTCAGCGTCCAAACCATAACTTCTATCGGCTATGGATCGATGTATCCAACTACTACCTATGCTGATATTCTGGTCGCAATCGAGGCTTTTGTCGGCACAGTAATAACTGCTTTGATGACAGGATTAGCTTTTGCTAAGTTCACCCAGCCAACCGCCAGAGTCGTCTTTAGCAAAGTAGCTGCAATTTCTAGCTACAACGGTGTTCCTACCCTGATGCTACGAGCGGCAAACCAGCGTCGTAATCAAATTCTAGAGGCGGAAGTTCGCCTCTACCTGATGCGAGATGAAATCAGTTTAGAAGGTCAATATATGCGTCGGTTTTACTTACTAAAGCTGTTGCGCGACCGAACGCCAAGATTTACTCTGAGCTGGACGCTAATGCATCAAGTTAATGAGGATAGTCCTTTGTGGGGTGCTACCCCAGAATCCTTAGTCAAAACCAGATCTATGCTGGTAGTCTCCCTTAACGGGATAGACGAAACTGTTTCTCAGTCGCTTCATGCCCCCCATTCTTATGATGCTAACGATATTGTTTGGGGCTATCGTTTTGCCGATATTATTCAGCAAACCGCAGAAAATCATTTTTATATCGACTTTGATCGTTTTCACGATCTAGAAGCGGTTGAAATTAACCAGGTAGATTAAAAAAGCTTAAAGCGCAGCACGTACGTGCAACAGGGCGTAGCCCAGCACCCCCTTGCGGGGGCTAGGGCTGTTTCATTCTTGTTAAATAAAGAGAAATAGGGAGTTAGGGAAATAGGGGATTAGGGATTGGGAAAAATACTAACAATTTAGTTCTTTTTTAATAACCATTTATCAGCACTATTCGTCATGACGACAATTAATCCCAAAATCTGATGCGGACGCTTTCGCGTCCAGTTCTCGCAAAGCGAGAATCTGCCCCTTTGGGGCTGCTTGGCTATAAAGTTCTCTTCCCTTATCTAAATCCAAGTATTGGCATTTAACCGCAAATTTTAGCCAGACTTGAGTTTCCGCTGCTTCGGCTTCGGAATCATTGAGCTTAGATAAAAAAGAACCTTTATAACGTCTTCTTCTCCATGCTTCGGCTAAATTGGCACATACCGAACGAGAAGAACGTCGAATTTGATCGGTCAAAGAATATTTTTCTTCTTTAGGGAAATTTTTAGAAAGTTCAAATATTTCCATAGCAGCATCGAAAGCAATTTTATAGACTTCTAAATCTTCATGATTACTAATAAATCTTGGTTTATTTTGCTGCATTTTAATTTCCCTACTGCCCTATCTCCCCAATTCCCCACTATTCTAAAATAATTCTGAGAATGAAACAGCCCTACCTTGCGGGGGCAGAACGCTTTTTAAGCGTTCGTGTCGTCAAGACGACTGGCGATGCTACACAGAGCCGCAGCGCGTACGCGCAGACCGCCGCTAGGCGGCTAAGAGGCTTCGCCTCTGGGCTCAAAACCATGCTTTGCATGGTGCTGGCGCAAATGCGCCGTTCGTGCGGCTTAGAGCGCGTAAGGTATACGCCTCGCGCTACAAAAAAAACCTCTCGTACGACATTACTTAATGACCAACGCCCATGATGGATTAAGTTCATAAGTCCCAGAATATGTGAATATCAGGGTAGGAACTCAGAGCTATTAAACTACTTTTGACTCAGAGAACATGCCTTCAGAAATTGCCATTTACGACCAAAGAATGCGCTCCCTAATTGACCTCGACGCTCGGCTAGAAAAACTGGCTGGAAGCGCAGAACATAGCGAGGGTGCAGTTTATCTACCCCAAGATGATAGTGTGATTTATAGCGACGTTAGCGGCGATCGCCTATATCGCTGGAGTGCAGCGGAGGGAGTGAGTATTATTCGCGAATCTGGGTATTACTACCAAAACGGCAACTATCTCGATCTTGAAGGGCGTATAGTTAGCTGTTCTCACGGTAAACGGGCAATTATGCGTCAGGAACATAATGGAGAATGGCAGATTATCTGCGATCGCTATCAAAACCTACGTCTTAATAGTCCCAACGATCTAATCGTCAAAAGGGACGGTACAATTTGGTTTACCGACCCCCCGTTTGGACTAACTCAACCCGACGAGGGATGCGGCGGACAGCAAGAACAGGCAGGTAGCTTTGTCTTTCGCTTCGACCCCCATACAGGCGAGATTGAGGCAGTAATTAAAGAGATGGAGCGCCCTAATGGTTTGGCTTTTAGCCCCGATGAGAGCATTCTCTATGTATCTGATACTTCTCAGGTAAACTACATTCAGGGACATCACTACGTTCGTGCCTATAATGTTGTAGATGGCAAGCAGGTAGCCGATGGTCGAGTTTTTGCTGTAGTTGAACCAGGACAGCCTGATGGTTTGAAGGTAGACCCAGAGGGTAATGTTTTTGTCAGCTCTGCCGACAGTGTTCAAGTATACGCTGCTGATGGCGATCGCCTGGGTAAAATTTTTGTCCCAGAAATAGTGGCAAATCTAACTTTTGGCGGAAAAGATGGTAAACATTTATTTATTACCGCAGGAGGTTCTCTCTATAGAATTTATTTGCGATAGTAGATAGAAGGTATGCTTTCTGTTTGCCTCAAGCGGCGCATGATCCTTGCCGACAATCAGAAATTAATTAAATTGATTGACAATGTCAAATATTTTGCAGTTAGGCTCAAATTTATTAGATTTTTTTTATGCTGACTTTCCCGTGGGCATCCAAGGTTATACGCTACTGGCTTTAAGAGTCGGTTTTGGTGTCTTGTTCGTACTTCACGGCTATCCGAAAGTAACTCATCTAGAGCAGTGGTCAAAGGCTCTAAAAATGCCTGTTTTTCTCTGCTTTCTCTCGGCATATTCGATGTTTTTGGGTGGTTTCTGTCTCATTGCGGGTTTTCTAACTCCCCTAGTCTGTATAACTTTAATCGGCTCCATGGCGTTTGCTTTGATCTTAGAAATTACTCAAGGACTGCCGTTTGTCGCCCCAGATCCCTATCTTATTCCTGAGGGGGAATATGAGGGCGCGGACGGTAAGGGCGAGCCACCGAGTCAGGAAAAGGCTTTTGTATTCAATTTGGTATTGATAGTTTTGACGATATTTGGCGCTGGAGCATATTCCGTTGATGCATGGCTAGCTGGGCTTTATTAAGCAAGAAGTATGAAGCAGCAAGTTTGAATTCAATATTTAGCTCGATAGGCAATTAAGCAAAGATACTATGACAAATATTAACCAGCATTACGATCTAATTATTATTGGTACTGGTGCAGGGGGCGGTACGGTTGCTCATGAACTGGCTCCTACAGGGAAGAAAATTTTGATCTTAGAACGAGGAGACTTTTTACCACGGGAAAAGGAGAATTGGAGTCCCAAAGAAGTCTATCAAGACCACCGCTACCATACCAAAGAACAGTGGCGCGATCGCGACGGCAAAACCTTTACTCCCGAAACTTGTTACTGGGTAGGCGGCAACACCAAGGTCTACGGTGCGGCACTGTTGCCCATGCGGGAAAGAGATTTTGACGATGTGGAACACAAGGATGGTATTTCTCCTGCCTGGGATTTAAAGTACCAAGATTATGCACCCTATTATGCCCAAGCCGAAAAGCTGTACAGCGTTCACGGGCAAAAAGGTCAAGACCCCACCGAACCCGAACGGGAAGAATATCCTTACCCCCCTGTGGCTCACGAGCCTTATATGCAAAATACGGTGGACTATCTCCAAAAAATGGGGTATACGCCGTTTAATCTTCCTGTCGGCTTAAATTTAAACGAAGTAGACAAAACTTTGTCTCAATGTATTCGTTGTGATACCTGCGATGGCTTTCCCTGTTTAGTAGATGGCAAAGGGGATGCGGAAGTTAACTGTGTCAACAAGACCCTTAAATACGACAACGTAACTCTATTAACTGGAGCCAAGGTAGTCAAGCTACATACCAGTGCTTCGGGTCAAGAAGTCACGGGAGTCGAAACAGAAGTAGGGGACAACACCCAGACATTCTCTGGCGATCTTGTGGTTGTCGCCTGTGGAGCAATTAATTCTGCTGCCCTATTGTTGCGTTCGGCTAATGATGCCCACCCTGACGGTTTGGCAAACAGTTCCGATCAGGTGGGACGCAACTTTATGAAACATCTCTGCACTAGCATCGTCGCATTAAACGATCGCCCCAATGATTCTACCTTCCAAAAAACGATCGCCGTCAATGATTTCTATTGGGGAGAGGACGGTTTTCCCTATCCGATGGGCATGATCCAAAATACAGGCAACGTTAAGCCAGACATGATTCCTCCTAGCGCGCCAGCTTCTCTTGCGCCTTTGGTCAATGTTGCGCCTGAGATAGCTCTAGAAATTACGGCTAGGCATTCTACAGGCTGGTGGCTACAAACAGAAGATCTGCCCGTTGCCGAGAATAGAGTTTGCTGGACAAAAGACGGTATCCGTTTGGACTATACTCCCAACAATTTGGAAGCTCGCGATCGTCTGGTGCATCGCTGGACAGAGATTCTAAAAGCAATCTCGAAAGCTAATAAGCGGGTTATTCCCTTTGGTATTCATCCTCGTAACTATGTTCCTCTAGCAGCGGTGGGACATCAGTGTGGAACCTGTCGTTTTGGCGAAGATCCTGCTACTTCCGTACTTGATCTTAACTGCCGAACTCACGATGTAGAAAATCTGTATGTGGTTGACGGTAGCTTCTTTCCCTCGAATACGGGGGTGAATCCGACTCTAACGATTATTGCTAACGCTATTCGGGTTGCAGAACATCTTAAACAGCGTCTTTAGAGAGAGTTGTCGGGGGAGTAAAAAGCATTTTTAATATTTTAAAGCTAGATTGCGATCGCTTTAATCCCACTCTCTCTAGATCTAATCTTGATCGCTCTGAAAATCAGTATTAGCATAAAATTTGCAGGTTTTAACTACATTTTTAGTAGTAGCGGTAATAGGATTTTTTAAAGCTGAATGCGACTCTAGATATTCGCAAGCGTCTCTCAATAAAGAATACCCACCCACAAACTCAGGATATACACGAGGTGCTTTTGTTTGCCATAATCTTACCTGTGATTGTCTGGGCTGATATTGTGGCTTGCTTTGCCGATATTTAAACGACACTCTCCCTGCAACATGGGATCCAGATGGACTAACAGCATTGATCGTCGCATTTCTCTCTTGGATAGGATCGCCAACAGGACGGGCGTAAAGATCCCAAACTTGGGCTAATCTCGCTCGATTACTCCAGTAGTTATAAACCAGGACAAAAGTTTTGCCGTCAGGACTAAAACTACCTCTATATGACCTTTGTTTATTTAGGGAGTAAATGCCTCTTCTGTAAATTGCTTCTTCACTGTCAGGTTGATAAATTCTCATGTACAGTTCATCAATATCCCCAATTGATTGGGCATCCACAGATGAATCTTCGGCAAAAGGAATCTTAGATAAAGCGTAGCGATTAACTCTTAAATAATATTTTCCCTCTCCATCAGGAGGAAAAGTCACCGCAAAAATACTAGGCGGATCAGAACTATTGGAGGAAGATTGTTCTAATTGATTTAAAGGTTGACCTGTACGACTCCAATGTCGCACTCTTCCCAAGGTGTCGCTGGTAATAAACTTCTGCCCATCTGGTGTAAAGGCAACATCCGTAATGCGGATCCAATGTGCTTGTTCGGGAGGACGTATATTGTTTCCCTTACTATCCCAAATGCCTATTTCTCCCCCATAGTAGCCTCCTACTGCGACGATAATTTGTCCATCAGGGCTAACGGTAAGCCGACCTCGAAAGTCTCCCAATGACCACGACTCAGATAAAGCAAGATCAAGACCTGCGACATTCCAAACTTGAACCTCATTGTCGATATTCCTGACCAACAGTTGTCTACCTTTAGGATCGAAAACAAGCTCGACTATGTAGCTTTTGTGATTGTTTGTTTGAGTTTGAATTACTCGTTCAACAGTACTGCCGTCATACCGCCAAAACTTAAGCGAACCATCCTCATGACTGGTTACAAAGTAATTACCGTCGGGACTAAAGGTATAAGCAGTAGTGTCTTCGGGAAATTGCTGCCGTTCTCGAAGCAAAGAAAATGACTGTAGCAAACTTCTTCTAATTGGCTCTGCCACTCGTGGCAAACTACCGCAACACTTGCCCGCGCCTTCTACTGATGAAAGAGCGGCTAGATTTTCTCCTGCTGCTTCAATCGCAACCAGTACTGCCTTAAAAAGTTTCCGCTCCTCAATCAAACTTTCAACCTGTTCAGCTTTTTGGTTTATTTTCCGAAGTCGATAAGAATATTGCAAATATTTCCAACCGAACAAACCCATCACGATCAGACCGCTCAATATTATGATGTTGCGCCCAGATTTGCCAAAATTATTAAGCATATAAAACCATAGTCGCCAAGTAATACATATAGCTACATTAGCAATAATCAAATAGTTTTGACATGTTTTCTGTGCCTAGTTCGCTCTTAAATTCAATCGTATTCGCCTGAGAAAATAGCGATCGCATTTCTGGTTGGGAGAATTAAACAACTCTACTTTTAATCGGGCAGAGAAAAGGGCAATAGTGAGAGATTCAAGAATCGATAAATTCTTCAGCATCTATTATGCCGTTAGAATTAGCAAACTCTTTAGGATTAATCTCAACGCCAGGAAGTTGCTCTAGTTTCTCTTCTGCTTGGTTCGTTTCTGCTTGCGGCGTAAGCACCGTTAGGGCATGGGGGATGCATTTAACCTCAATGGGAGTTGTACCGACTATTTCGCCATCTACGACTACTTTCTGGGGTGGGTTGGTGGTGACTCTAACTCTTTTTGCCCGCAGGTAACCAATATCCTCCCTTTCGGCAGCTTCATCGTTACTGGCACTTTGTAGTAGGTGGTAGGAAATGGCGATCGCCCCTGCCCTAGTTTTGGCGGCAATAATGGTTACGTCTAGTAGTCCATCATCATAAATTACTGCTGCTGTACCTTGAGCCAAGATCGAAGAAGGAGGTGCCGCATTGGCGATCGTGATGGCGTTAGCCTGGACTTTGATTACCTTATCATCGGTTTCAATTTCTGTCTCAAACTGGTCAAAATCCTTGAGCTGTTTCAATCCCGACAAAACGTAAGCCAACATTCCTAGACGATCTTTAGTTTCGCGATCGGCATCCTCGACGGTTTCTGCCTCAAAACCGATTCCTGCTAATAGAATCATCGGGCGATCGTTGCACATGGCAGCATCTACTTTCTTGGTTACCCCATCAATGATTACCTGACAAGCCGCTTCTATCGTATCGGGAATGCCCAGGGCGTTGGCAAAAGCGTTAGCCGTGCCTCTAGCGATCGCACCTAAGGGAATATTAGTATCAATCAGAGCTTCTGCTACTGCTGAGAGGGTTCCATCTCCCCCAGAAGCAATAATTATTTTGGCGTTGTTTGCTACCGCTCGATGCGCTAACTCGCCACCACCAACTTCGGCTGTGGTGAATTGGATATCCAAAGCGAATTCTGGCTCTAAAATGCTTTTGATTGTAGCTAAATCCTGCTCTGAATCTCCTTGTCCAGCGACAGGATTAAATATTAAACAGGCTGAACGAGTCATAGTGGCAAATATAAAAATAGATTTTACGTCTAATGTGAATTAGTTTGGCAACACAAATCTTTGAAAATTTGAGTGTTTATAGAATGTATAGATACTTGTAGATAGAGCCAGACCTCATCATATTTGATTTTGATTAGATATTCAGTAACGAGTTTCAACTGTTTAGTCTCATAGAGCCGATAAGTCATGCTCTTTTACGGAGGGGTATGGGGAAGTCGTAACTTCCCCATCAGGGGGTTTGGGGGAAAGTTCCCCCAATATGGATCTTGTATCTAAAGATCACTTCTGTACGGCAGAAAAGAGTATTGAGTCTTTCGTTTAATTCACATCAGACGTATTTTGATATTTTGCTTCAGCCTAAGCAAAATTGCTTGCCGTCGAGTCTATCAAAAGAAGTAAAAATTATTCGATCTTTTGTGGCTTCATCAATCTGACTCCACTGTTTTTGGTTGACTCATACCATTTCATCAATGGTGCAGCACTAACTCCATGAATAACTACAGATAGAACAACCACTGTATAGGTGATCCAGGCAACTTGTTCGGCAGTATCTCCTGTAAAACCTTTACCCAAAGCATAGGTCAGATAGTAAATTGAACCCAGACCCTTGATCCCAAACCAACCCATCAGGCTGCGAGTTTTGGGAGCGGAGTCACTACCTAGCATCGTTAGCCAAACTCCCAAGGGACGAATAACCAAAAACAAAAACGCGGCAATGAGCAAGGATTGTCCTGCGTACTTCAGCATTGGCTCGATGAGCAAAACAGTTCCCAGAATAACAATCGTCGTCACTTCGAGAAGCTTTTCTAGCTGCTCGGTAAATTCTAGCTGCACAAGCCGTTTATCCTGCTGACAAAAGTAACTACGCTGCACAACCAAGCCAGCGACAAATACCGCCAAGAAGCCATAGCCATTAACCAATTCAGCTAATGAGTATGCCAATAAAATAATACTCAAAGCCACAAAATTCTCCATCAGGTCATCAGCCTGACGACGTTGTTGCAAAGTATAGTCAATCCAAACTACCGTCTTAGCAACTATAGTACCCATGATCGCCCCTACAGCGATCGCCCAGAGCAAATCTATGCCGAACCAGCTGGGAAACCAGTTATCCAAGTTAGAGTCTTCAAAGGCATAAATACCAAAGTAAACAAAAGGAAACGCCAGAGAATCATTTAAACCACCCTCAGAAGTCAGGGCAAAGCGTAATTCGTCCTTATCTTCAACATGAGCCAGCTGCACTTCAGACGCTAACACGGGGTCGGTAGGAGCCAGGATCGCGCCCAGCAGTATTGCCCCTCCCCAACCCATGCCTAAAATATAGTGGGCGATCGCTGCTAAAGCAAAAATGGATATTGGCATCAACAAACCAATTAGTCTAATGGTTGACTGCCATGCCCAAAGCTTGAGAGGACGATTGATTTTGAGTCCACAGCCAAAAACTGAGACGATCACCACAAATTCGGTTAATCTCTCAAGAAACTGGGTATTCGGTTTAATCTCAATTAAACCAAAGCCATAGGAACCTAATAGTATACCGACGACAAGATAAATAAGAGCATAAGAAAGAGGCAAGCGTTCGATCCAACCAGAACCTAAAGTTACCACCAGCAGCAGCAAGCCAATTATCAAAAGGCTGAGAATATAGGTATCCACGATTATTATTTATTTTTATTAAAGCTGCCTCAACATATCGTATTGGGTACGGCAATTTAATCGACCATCAGTCAGATCATTGCCTTTGGCTGCTATCAACGGCACTAATTATATAGCTTCGGTACAACCAAACAGCATAAAAAAGCCATTTTCAACGTACCTAAATAGTGTCAAAACCCATTTATTAACATCATGAAGATTTAGGTGAAACTATGGGAATACTAGTAGCGCAACTTAGCTAAGTGTGCGTAACCTTGTAATTAAGATTAATCGTACATTTATGAAAAAAATATGGAATGCGAAATAAAGTACAAACCAGCATTTTCCGCCATTTTTATCACCTTAGAGCCTGGGGATAAAATTGTTGCTGAGGCAGGAGCCATGGCAAGTATGGATAGCGAAGTCACAATTAAAACTGAGCTTTCTGGTGGTTTATTATCTGCTTTAGCTAAAAAGTTTTTTGGTGGCGAATCTTTATTCGTCAATACTTTTAGCAACGAAACTAAGCAATATGTACATTTAGTTTTAACTCAATCTGTGGTGGGAGACATTGAAGAAATTGAACTCCACGGTAAAGATATGTACTTTCAACCAGGAGCCTATATCGCCAGTACTCCTGGAATCAAGATGGGAGTTCGCTGGGCAGGTTTTACTAGTTGGTTTGCAGGAGAAGGTTTATTCAAGCTCAGACTGAGTGGTAGAGGCAAAGTCTACTTTGGCGCTTATGGCGGCATTACTAAAAAGGCAATTGACGGCGAGTTTATTGTTGATAACAGTCATTTGGTGGCATACGAACCAGGAATCCAGATGGGCATCAAGCTTTCTAATGGTCTGATTGGCTCCCTCACTTCGGGGGAAGGTTTCGTCAACCGCCTATCTGGTAGAGGTAACGTCTATCTTCAGTCTCGCAGTATCGGCGGATTAGTTGGCTTTTTACGTTCTAAGGTGCGTTAACTATGGATATCGAATTATTACATCAGCCCGAAAGTGCGATCGCTCGCGTATCACTAGACTCAGGAGAAGAGTTAGTCGCTCAGGCAGGGGCAATGATCGCCATGAGTGGCAGTATTAACGCCAGCACTACTCTCCGCAAAGGTAAAGGCGGCGGCATTATGGGTGGCTTGAAACGAATGGTTGCGGGGGAATCTCTGTTTCTGAGTGTGTTTCGTTCTCCTGCTAATGGTAATACAATTTGGCTAGCGCCGCGCTTGCTGGGCGACCTGCTCGTTTACGAGATGCAGGGACAAGATTTAGTGGTTCAGGCAACTTCTTATTTAGCCTGTAGTTCTCAAGTAGATCTAGATGTCGGTTTCCAAGGTTTCAAGTCTTTATTTTCGGGAGAGTCTATTTTCTGGCTCACTCTTTCGGGTCAGGGTGTGGCTTTATTAGCTTCCTTTGGCGCTATTTATGAAGTTGAGGTAGATGGCGAATATATTGTCGATACGGGGCATATCGTAGCGTTTGAGAGAAGTTTAGACTTCAGCATTGCTAAGGCTACCGATGGTTTATTGAGTACGTTTTTGAGCGGAGAAGGTTTGGTCTGTCGTTTTCGGGGCAAGGGTAAAGTCTATTGCCAAACTCATAATCCTGGAGCTTTTGGTTCGACAGTTGGTTCTAAATTGCCTCCTAGATAAACAATTAACGATTAGCGATTATTAATTAGCAAAATGAGTAATAAAATTCCTTATCGAGTCGAACATAGTCCCTCATATGCCTCTTTGATCCTCAATGTGCCAGCGAACGAAACCGTTATGGTAGAAGCCTCGGCGATGGCAGCCATGGACACCAGCCTCAAGATGAAGTCGAAAATGAAAGGCGGCTTGATGAAAGGTGTCGGTAGAATGCTGGGAGGTGAATCTTTATTTATTAATGAGTTTACCGCTCAGGGAAAAAAGGGAGAGCTGTATATTTCTCCTGGAGTACCTGGAGACGTGCAGCACTATCAAGTATCTAGTAAGTGTAGCCTGATGGTACAGTCATCTGGTTTTGTAGCTTGCAGTCCCGAGGTCGAGATCGAAACTAAATTCCAGGGCTTTAAAGGCTTTTTTAGTGGCGAGTCTTTGTTCTTGATTAAAGCTACAGGCAACGGCGATTTTTGGTTCAGTTCCTATGGCGCAATTATCGAAATTCCCGTTGAGGGAGATTATGTAGTTGATACTGGCTATATCGTCGCCTTTGAGGATACGCTTAACTACTCCGTCGAGAATATTGGTGGATTATCCTTCAGAAGTCTTAAGACAGGTATCTTTGGTGGAGAGGGATTAGTCTGTCGCTTTAGTGGCGCAGGACGCTTGTGGATCCAATCCCATAATATTGCGCCGCTGATTAACTTTCTCAATCCTTTCCGTCCAACCAAGAGTAATTGATCTACAAGATATAAGCCATAAGCTATAAGCTAAGAGTTGATTAGAGGTTGTAAAAATCTGCTTGCAATTGGCGTTTTCAAATAAACATTAGCCTGTATAAACTTTTCACTTCTAGCTTTAGGCGAACACCGTTTACCCATACTTCTCACCTCTTACCTCTCACCTCTCACTCTTTATTCAAAAAATGCCCTACCATTCCCCCCAAAGCTCGAAAAACGAACCAGAAAGCAACAGCCAAATATTAGTGCTGGGGGGCATATTCCTGAGCGGCAGCATTATTATTTATTTATTGTTTAACTTCTTAGTCAGTATTTTAATTACTTTTATTCCTCCTTCCCTAGAACACAAGTTAGGGGCTGTAATCGCCCCTGTCTATGAAGAGCAGGCAGTAGAATCTCCCCAACAGCAAACTCTCAATCAGCTTTTAGATCGTTTGGAAGTCAATTTACCGACCAAACAGCAGCAGAACAATGAGTATCAAGTTTTTTATATTCCTGAAGATACGGTAAATGCGATCGCCATTCCTGGCAATAAAGTAATTATCTATCAAGGCTTATTAACCGAAGTTACGTCAGAAAACGAGCTGATGATGGTTTTGGGACATGAACTAGGACATTTTGCCCATCGCGATCATTTACGGGGTTTGGGTAATGTTTTGGTTCTGAGAGTTACGATCGCCTATTTACTGGGTGATGCCAGCATTTTTAAATCTATTGTCGCTAGTTCGGTGAGAGCAATTAGTCAGGCTCAATATTCTCAAAAGCAAGAAAAACAGGCAGATAAGTTTGGCTTGGGGTTACTAGCACAAACCTATGGTCAGGTGGCAGGAGCAACAGACTTTTTTCAGAGGCTAAGTAAATCTAGAACCAGCAATTTTGATTTTCTCGCCTCCCATCCTGCTCCCGCAAAAAGAGTTAAAGAAATTAAAAAGCTGATTAGGGAAAATAAATATAGCATTGGCTCCGTTGAACCTTTACCCAAAGCATTACAGTTGAATTAATAATATTGTTCTATTTCTGCGGGATAAAAGTAGCATCCTACCTGTACCTCATGCTCGCAATTCTCAACCAGTTTGGCGATCGCTCTCAGTTTTGAAAAGCCAGAAAGCAACAGCACGATCTCTACTCCTGTGATTAACAACAGCACAAAAGCAATTTTTCTTGATATTTTTAGTATTTTAAATTTATATGCAGCAGCTGTAATTGCAATAAATAGACTAGCAACAATAATTCCGATCAAGCAAAAAGAAAGTAAAGACAATACTGCATTTGAACTTACGATACTAGAAACAAAAGAGTTCTCTGGGAAATCATATGGATGTATAGCGGCTTTAAGACCAAATAAAGACACGTATATAATAAAGTAATTGATTAGCTTTTGCACCGTAACAGCAATAATAATCAAGATGTTAATTAGAACCATCAATTTTAAATATTAGCTCTCTAATTTTGCTTCTGGTTTCATTTATAGATCGATAATTAGAAAAACTTGTTTATTTAATGTTTTTGTTTAACGAATGCTGCGCTTGCTGTTG
Organism: Cyanobacteria bacterium J06648_1; assembly: GCA_039817275.1. Taxonomy (GTDB): domain Bacteria; phylum Cyanobacteriota; class Cyanobacteriia; order Cyanobacteriales; family Xenococcaceae; genus Waterburya. The sequence goes on from JBCBWB010000076.1 coordinate 20,986, forward strand.
GTTGCTTGATTCAGCAGATTGATGCTCCATCGCTTTACTGAAGCGATATTTTCTGGTGCATGTCCAGTACGAATACGACAAGCATCTTCTGAGTTTGCTTGTACAAATCCCCTATTTGAGAGATCGAAACTGCGGTGACTCGTCTTTACTAACTTACGGCGAACGGTATTTTTATATTACTACCTGTTAAAAGTGACAGGTGTCAAAGCATGATCGCCCTTGACCATACTTAATTACTGTATCTATAGCTAGGATTGAAAATTTCGTAGCAAAATACACAGGCTGCACCGATACAGAAAACATAGTCTATTAATAACTCAGTTGAAAAGCAATCAGCTGTTGCAGTCTTAGGGTCAAAAAGATGAAAAAGCACTACTCCGTAATAATTGTGGGGGGTGGACAGGCGGGTTTATCGACCAGCTATTGTTTGAAACAGAAAGGCATCGACCACCTTATATTAGAGAAAAATCAGATCGGCTATTCCTGGCAACAAAAACGTTGGGATACTTTTTGTTTGGTCACGCCCAACTGGCAGTGTACCCTTCCTGGCTATCGCTACCCAGGGGATGATCCTAATGGTTTTATGGCGAAAAATGCGATCGTCGAATATATCAAAGATTATGCTAAATCTTTCAATCCACCGATTAGGGAAGGAGTAGAAGTATTTTCACTCAAAAAGCGTAATTCTCCAGGACTATTTGAACTAACCACCTCAATTGGTTGCTATACAGCAGACCAAGTTGTTGTTGCCACTGGTTGTTATCATCAGGCGAAAATCCCCAGAATTGCCGAAAGGTTTAGCAAGGATGTATTGCAGCTACATTCTTCAGATTATAAAAACCCCGAATCATTACCAGAGGGTGAGGTATTAGTAGTTGGTAGCGGACAGTCTGGTTGTCAGATAGCAGAAGATTTACACTTAGCTGGCAGAAAGGTGCATCTTTGTGTTGGTGGCGCACCGCGATCGCCTCGTGAATATCGAGGCAAGGATGTTGTCGATTGGCTAGATCAACTAGGATATTATGATTTGACAGTGAACGACCATCCTGACAAGGAGAATGTCAGAACTAAGACTAATCATTACGTTACAGGCAGAGGTGGTGGTCATGAGATTGACCTGAGAACTTTTGCTACTCAAGGAATGCACTTATATGGTTCACTAACAGATGTCCGAGAAGATAACTTACGGTTCAAGCCAAATCTAAAGCATAATCTTGACCACGCTGATGATGTAGCCGCAAGTATTAAACGGACTATTGATGAATACATCGCCAAGAATAATATCGATGCACCCTCAGAATCTTCCTATGAACCTGTCTGGCAACCAGAGGCAGAGGTTTTAGAACTCGACTACAGAGAAAACAACATCACTGCCGTAGTTTGGTGCATTGGTTACAAAACCAGTTTTAGCTGGATTGATGCACCCGTGTTTGATGGCAAAGGCTATCCCAGCCATGATCGCGGTGTTACGAGCGTCCAAGGTCTATACTTTATCGGTCTTCCCTGGCTTTATACCTGGGGTTCAGGAAGATTTTCAGGAATTGCTAGAGATGCCGAATATCTGTCTGACTATATTGCCAAAAGAACCAAATATGCCTATCCAGGGACGCTATTGGCAGTCAACGAGGCTGCGTTCGGATCTTGAACATTGAGCATTAAACATTAAACATTTACAGGGTGGACAACGAAAATAATTTTGCGGTTAGAAAAGCTCTGTACTTTACTGTATTGCTCACAGCAATCAACTATCAATAATCAACCATCAACAATTAACAAATAAAAAATTATGCCTGAAGTTACTACCCCCGCACACAAAGCTGGTGATTTCTTTGTTGATTACGAAGAAAAAGTATTTCCCGATGTTCAAGCCGAACCAGGAGAAAAAGCCCTAGTCACCTTTCATACGGTGGCTTTTGAAGGGTCGATTGGTTTGGTTAATCTATTGCAGGCTACTCGCCTGATTCGTAAAGGTTTTGAGACTTCTGTTTTGCTCTATGGACCAGGAGTCACCCTGGGAATACAGCGAGGCTTTCCGAAGATCGGCGATGAGTCTTTCCCTGGACATCAGGCGATGAACAATCAGCTGATCAAGATTATGGAAGAAGGCGCGAAAGTTTATGCCTGTCGTTTCGCACTGCAAGCATTGTATGGACACGGAGAACCTTCTCTGATCCCTGGTATTACCCCAATTAATCCTTTAGATGTCTTGGATATAGTCTTGATGCACCGCAAAGATGGCGCATTTATTCTTGACACCTGGACAATGTAAAAAAACTTGTTATTTGTCCTTTGTCTTTTGTTACTTGTTATTTACGACTAATGACTAACAACTAATGACCAAAAACTAGCAACTAAGGACAAAAAAATGGATTATTCACGCACGATCAAAGCAGCAGCAGTACAGATATCTCCTGTCTTGTATAGCCGAGAAGGAACGACGGAGAAAGTATTAAAGGCGATCGCCGATGCAGCGAAAGAAGGAGTAGAGTTAATTGTTTTCCCTGAAACTTTTATTCCCTACTATCCTTACTTTTCTTTTATTCAACCTCCCGTGTTGATGGGCAAAGAACACATGAGGCTGTATGAGGAAGCTGTGACTGTCCCTAGTCCCGTGACTGAGGCGGTAAGTAAAGCCGCTAAAGCTAACGAGATGGTAGTGGTGTTAGGAGTGAACGAACGGGATGGGGGGTCACTTTACAACACTCAGTTAATCTTTGATGCGGATGGCAGTTTATTGCTCAAGCGTCGTAAGATTACTCCTACCTATCATGAACGGATGGTTTGGGGACAGGGAGACGGATCGGGTTTGCAGGTGTTAGATACGGCAGTGGGTAAGCTAGGTGCTTTAGCCTGTTGGGAACACTATAATCCTCTGGCTAGATATAGTTTGATGGCACAGCAAGAGCAAATACATTGCGCTCAATTTCCTGGTTCGATGGTAGGGCAAATATTTGCCGATCAGACTGAAGTAACAATTCGGCATCATGCTTTAGAGGCTGGCTGTTTTGTTGTTAATTCTACTGGCTGGCTAAGTCCCGAACAGGTTGCTGAAATT
>JBCBWB010000077.1:0-23944 GCA_039817275.1 Cyanobacteria bacterium J06648_1
CTCCCTTCCCCCTCTGGTTTCTACCTGATGATACGAGCTAGAAAGTTAAAAGCTACAGAGCCGATTTGAAGATAGCGTTAGCGCAAAACTTGATTTATATTAATTTAACGACCTAATCTAATTTGATGCCGAATAGTTCACAGGCATTAGCAGTAGTTTGAGCGGCGATGGTTTCTAGAGAAGCCTCTCTTAGTTCTGACATATACTCTGCTACATAGCGAACATAAGCGGGTTCATTTGTCTTGCCTCGCTTGGGTACAGGAGCGAGGAAGGGACAGTCAGTTTCGATCAACAGACGATCGCTAGGAACGGTTTTTGCTGCTGCCTGAACCTGCTTGGCGTTTTTGAAGGTAACAATACCGCTGTAGCTAATATAAAATCCCAGATCCAAGAACCACTGAGTCTCAACTTTATTTCCGCCCCAGCAGTGCATTACTCCCCGTACAGAGCCAACCTCTTGCCAGAATTCAGTTAGTACTGTTTTTAGTTCGGCAGCGGCATCGCGGCAGTGAATAATCACAGGCAGATCTAACTCTTTGGCGATGTTTAGCTGTGCCTGTAAAGCTACGATTTGCTGTTGAACATTATCGGCTTTGTAAAGATCCAAACCCGTTTCGCCAATCGCTACCACTCTATTGTCGGCGGCAGCTAAGGTCTGGATTTCAGTCGCCGTATTCTTTTGCCACTTGTGCGCATCTAGGGGATGTAAACCAACCGCCAATGACAATTCAGGGAGACTATCCGCAATGGACTGTATTCCCTGAAATTCTGTTGGATCGACACATGAATGCACTAAATGAGCTACACCTGCTTCCTGCCAGCGCTGCCTTAACGAGGTCAAGTTCCCCTGAAAAACATCAAAGTTGATGTGAACATGGGTATCTACTAACTGCATTTATACCTGGTGTGTTACTTGGTTATTTTGGTTCTTAAAGATTTAAGAGCTCGGCGTTTTTTTAAGAACCAAGATCTGTTCTATTTTTTGTATCAATTAATAGTTGTTATGCTGCGGTTGCTTTTTTCAAGACCCTGGCAATCCGCGATTTCTTTCTAGCTCCATTATTACGATGCAGTACCTTGCGTTTTACAGCTTTATCAATCTTGCTGTAGGCAGCGGACATTGCCTGATTAACAATCTCCATGTTTTCCGAAGATGGCTCTGCTGTATATGCTTCTACCGCGCTAAAGTACTTTTTGGTAAGAGTCTTTAAAGACGACTTGTATGCTTTGTTGCGTAGACGGTTACGCTCTGCTGTTCTGATACGTTTTATTGCTGATTTAGAGTTAGCCACAGGTTTTTAAACAGAAATTGCTTTGTAATTAATTAATTCTGGAATTACACATAGAATTGGATTTTACAGCATAGCAACTATGTTCCTTGTCTGTCAAGCAGCAAGAATCATCTTAGGAGATGGCAAAAAACAAGAAAGTGACGAGGTTATTCAAGTTAAGCTAAATGATAATAGTGGTTTTCTTACTGTAAAGATTCATATAATAAATAAGAAGTAGGAACTCACTTCTGTATACAAGCTCAAATGGATATGGGGATCTCGATGCTGCGAATAATTGACGATCGGCAAACTGAGGCACAAGCAGAACTTCAACGCATAAGCGATCGCAACAATGGCGATGACGTTCAGCCGCAGGAAAAGGTTGTACGGGAAATTGTGACCGAAGTAAAACAGAATGGCGATCGCGCTCTCCTAGCATACACCGAAAAGTTTGATGGACAGGTTTATACTGCTAACCAGTTAAGAGTTAGGGGGGCAGACCTCGATGCTGCCTACCAACAGATATCTAAAGATCTGCTTAGCGCCATTCAAATAGCCTGTCAAAAGATTGAGGCTTTTCATCGTCAGCGAGTCCCCAAGTCTTGGGTGCAGTTTGCCGAAGATGAAGTAGTTTTGGGCAAACGCTACACCCCCGTAGATCGGGCTGGTCTCTATGTCCCTGGTGGTCGAGCCTGTTATCCGAGTACCGTGTTAATGAACGCTATTCCCGCCAAGGTGGCTAAAGTGCCACGCATGGTGATGGTTACGCCTCCTGGTAAAGATGGCAAGATCAATCCAGCGGTATTGGTTGCGGCTCAAGAGGCAGGGGTAGAAGAAATTTATCGGGTTGGCGGTGCGCAAGCCGTTAGTGCTTTGGCTTATGGCACAGAAACAATTCCGAAAGTAGATGTCATTACTGGGCCAGGAAATATTTATGTCACCCTAGCCAAGAAAATGGTCTATGGCACGGTGGGTATCGATTCTTTGGCTGGACCATCTGAGGTATTAGTAATTGCTGATGAGCAGGCTAATCCGATATATGTGGCGGCAGATATGCTAGCTCAGGCAGAACATGACCCGATGGCGGCGGCAATTCTGATTACCACTAGCAATGAGCTAGCTCAAGCAGTACAGCAAGAGGTAGTAAATCAGCTTCAAGATCATCCCCGCAAGATCTTAACGGAAAAAGCGATCGCTCACTATGGTTTGATCGTTGTCGTCGAGTCTTTAACTAGAGCGGCAGAGTTATCGAACATATTTGCTCCAGAACATTTGGAACTAGAAATAGCCGAACCTTGGGAGCTGATTGAGCAGATTCGCCATGCAGGAGCTATTTTTATGGGTAATTCGACCCCAGAAGCAACCGGTGATTATCTAGCAGGACCCAACCATACTTTACCTACATCTGGCGCAGCTCGTTATGCCTCGGCGCTAGGAGTAGAAACCTTTATGAAGCACTCTAGTATAATTCAATACTCTCCTACTGCTCTGAAAAAAATGTCCAGCACTATTCAAATTCTGGCACAGGCAGAAGGCTTACCCTCCCATGCAAATTCAGTCAAGTTCCGAACTGAATAAGCAGTTTGATTGACCAGTTAATCAATAAGCTAGCAGACAGCAGATAATCTGCTAGCTTGCTGCTATGCTCATCTTTAATAAAAATTAAATTACGCCACAATTCAGCTTTTCTTATCCCCCAGTCAAATTAAATCTGCTATAATTCAAAATCGATAGCGCAACGAAACAAAATGGAGAGGTGGCTGAGCGGTTGAAAGCGGCTCCCTGCTAAGGAGTTATGGGGTGTAAACTTCATCGGGGGTTCGAATCCCCCCCTCTCCGTAATTAATTGAACAATTTAAACAGCAGTCTAACTCAAGGTAGCTGGTCGCAATAATTCTTCAGACGACAGTTCGTGAAACCTGTAGGAAAACTGTTTTTTTAGCATCTCCTAATTTTTGAGGCTGAACATATTCGATTTTTCGAGTACAATTCCAAGCTATTAAACACGTCTGGAATTGGAGAAAATTGTAAGCATGAAAATTTTTAGTGGGAAATCAGAGCAAAGCGATCGCTCTAATAACCAAAAGAGCCGTTCTAACTCACATATGGTGTTCGCATTAATGTCTCTCAGTGTCGGGGTCTTGCTCACCTCATGCCAGGGAGGAGAAACCACTGGTGCAGGGGATGGTCTGAAGCTGGGAACATTAGCACCAACTACTGGGGACCTTTCCTCGATTGGGCAAAATTGGCCCGCAGCAGTACAGCTCGCTGTCGATACAATCAACGAATGTGGTGGCGTTAACGAGGCACAAGTTAGTTTAGTAACAGAAGATAGTCAGACAGATCCTAGTGCGGGAAGTAGTGCCATGACCAAGCTAGCAGAAGTAGACCAGGTTGCTGGAGTAGTCGGCGCATTTGCCAGTAGCGTGTCTGGTGCCGCTGTTGATGTAGCGGTACGTAATCAGGTGATGATGGTATCTCCTGGCAGTACCAGTCCCGTATTTACCGAACGGGCGGCTAGTGGCGAACTAAATGGTTTTTGGGCGCGAACTGCTCCCCCAGACACTTATCAATCTCAGGCGCTAGCAGCATTAGCAGAAAAGCAGGGATTCAAAAATGTAGCAACTGTCGCTATCAATAACGACTATGGCGTTGGTTTTGAAGAACAATTTGTTAAAGCCTTCCAAGATCGTGGGGGCAATATTGTCGGCAAACCCGTTCGCTATGACCCGAAAGCAGCAACCCTCGATAGTGAAGCGAAAGCAGCATTTGCAGGCAAGCCAGATGCCGTAGCGGGAGTTTTATATGCTGAAACTGGAAGTGTCTTACTCAAGTCGGCTTTTGAACAGGGATTGAGTGATGGTGTTACCGTACTATTGACCGATGGCGTTTACTCCGACGATTTTATCAATCAGGTCGGCAAAACAGAAGACGGGAAGTCAATTATTGCTGGAGCATTAGGTACTGTACCGGGAGCTAATGGCTCGGCATTGGCAGACTTTACTGCTCTGTGGAACGATAAAGTGGGCAAAGAGTTAACTGCTTTTGTTCCTCACAACTGGGATGCAGCCATATTGATGATGTTAGCCGCCGAAGCTAGCGATGCTAATACAGGAGAAGGAATCAAGAGTAAGATCCTGGAGGTAGCAAATGCCCCAGGAACGGAGGTGAGCGATGCCTGCGAAGCTATTGCCTTAGTGCGCAACGGCGAGGATATTAATTTCCAAGGGGCAAGCGGTAACGTTGATATTGATGCCAATGGAGATGTTATTGGTGGCTACGATGTTTGGCAGGTAGGAGAAGACGGTAGCCTGAGCGTAATTGATAATGTCAACCCAGTCACCGAAGAGTAGGTAGATTTAAATCGCTATTTCTTAGTTTTGACTCTTACATTACTACACTACTGTTGAGCAGGCTAAGGATAGCGATCGCCACAAAAAGCAAGAGGGATTTTGCTTAAGGGAAGCTCAAATTACTGCCAGCACCAAAGCTTAAGATTGGGTATCTTGCAAATCAACCCTAAATCAAACTAAGCTAAAAGTCGGTAGGGAGTTGATATCCAGATTGTCAGAGACACATTTAGGTATATCAAAGATATGCATCGACCAACAGCCCTATCCTTTTAAACTATTACCGTTTTAATCAAATTCGTTGACGGAAGCAACTTCTACCAAACGAACAGTAAAAATTATGTTGAAACAAGTCATTTCCCAAATTAAGTATTTCTTGCCAGCACCTGAAGTTCATGCTCACTGTGATGGTCCTTGCGGTGTGTATGATCCTGCTGCTGCACGCATTACAGCCGAAGCTGTAGTTTCTATGACCAAAAAAATTCTGGCTCTTGAAGAGCCTTCCCACGACGACCATGCCGCAATGGTTGCTTATCATAATACCTTGTCTCGTTATATCGCTGTTAAAGAAGAACAGGCTCAGAAAACCAAAGAGGATTTATTAATTCTTTGGACGGACTATTTCAAGCCTGTACATCTAGAAAAATACCCCGATCTGCACGATACCTTCTGGAAAGCAGCAAAGCTTTGTTCTGCTTGTAAAGTAGAAGTAAGCACTGAGCATGCCAGTGAATTGATGGCGGCAGTACAAAAGATTCACGATATCTTTTGGGAGACTAAAGGACGTGACGTTAGTTTTGTTAAAGCAAGCTAGTAGAGATATTAGGTTCCAAAATCTTTTTTTTTGAGGTGGGTTGATTAGATCTAACTCACCTTTTTGTTGGTTATTTTGGCGATCGCATCTCAGCTAATTGATCTAAAAAACAGATATAGCTTTAATGTATTCATATCTCCATTTTCATGTATAATTTTATATTTGGAGATATTTCATAACTGTAAACTAGAGAGGAAATAATATATGTCTCGCTACAGAGGTCCGCGTCTGCGGATCGTTCGTCGTTTGGGCGATTTACCAGGTTTAACTAGAAAGAGCGCCCGCAAAGCTTATCCACCTGGACAACACGGTCAAAGCCGTCGTAAGCGCTCTGAGTATGCTATCCGTTTAGAAGAAAAGCAAAAGCTCCGCTTCAACTATGGCGTTACCGAAAAGCAGTTGGTTCGTTATGTCCGCAAAGCTCGTCGCGTAGCTGGTTCGACAGGGCAAACTCTACTAGAACTGCTGGAAATGCGTCTGGACAACACAATTTTCCGTTTGGGAATGGCCGGTACTATTCCTGCCGCTCGTCAGCTGGTCAACCACGGACACATTACAATCAACGGTCGTGTGGTTAATGTCGCTAGCTATCAGTGTCGTCCTGGAGACGTAATTAAGGTGAGAGATCGCGATCGCTCACGCAAGCTAGTGGAAACCAATATGGAATACCCTGGTTTAGCAAACTTGCCTAGTCACCTCGAATTTGATAAAGCTGCTTTGACTGGTAAAGTCAACGGCAAAATCGAACGGGAATGGGTGGCACTTCAGGTTAATGAACTACTGGTAGTTGAGTACTATTCCAGAATGGCTTAATCTATATTTGTGGGTTAGTTTTATTGAAGAGCTATGAGCTAATAGCTTTGGCATTGAGGTTATTAGCTTTTGGTACTAATTCGCAACTATAGTTCTGCAAACTAACTGCAATTTCTATGCCATCTCAGTGATTTGTTTCCTCTAAAGAATTCCTCAAGCGATTGTCTTGCATGCCAAGTCGAGTTTGTCTTTTTCAAGCGATCGCTATTAGAGGTAAAATGTGTTAAAAGTAATAACAGCAAAGCGCTGCTTAATTCTCAACTACACAGTCTGTAATCTCTACAAAATTACAGCTTCTAAATTCTTAGAAATCTTAATGAAGTGTTTTGATCGGGATTAGCCCTGTTGCTATCTACAATAGTCCGCGAAATAATTGCACCTTAAGCAGTGAGTCTAGTAAGTTGGCGATCGCAATAGCCAAACTAGCTGCCATAATTGAGTTACTTTTATAAGTGGTAACATACTTTCCTTCCAGCCTAGAGAATATTAAGTCTATGATCACTGCCACGACTAAAGCACCTAGTCTCGACCTAGCTCAAGTTAATCAGCAGTTGGAAAATGCCGAAGCTTCTCACTTAGTGGAGTGGAGTGCCGAAACTTTTGGTGATGGCTTGGTAATGAGTACTAGCTTTGGTATCCAAGCAGCAGTAATGCTTCATCTGGTAACAAAAGTTGTTCCTCAAATTCCTGTGATTTGGGTGGACACAGGTTATCTACCGATAGAAACCTATCAGTTTGCCGAAAAACTGATTAAAAGACTCGAACTCAATCTCAAGGTTTATCAATCACCCATGTCTCCTGCCCGCATGGAAGCAATACACGGTAAACTCTGGGAACAGGATGATGTAGAGGCATTTAACCAATACGACCAAATTCGTAAGGTTGAACCAATGCAGCGGGCTTTACAAGAATTACAGGCGACGGCTTGGCTAGCTGGACTACGGCGCAATCAAACTTCTCACCGTCAAGGTTTGAGCCGCATTGATCGTCAAGATGAACTTTACAAAATCTATCCGATTCTAGACTGGAATGCGAAAGATATTTATCAATACTTGACCGCTTACGATTTACCCTACCATCCCTTTTTCGACCAGGGCTATGTGTCCGTTGGGGACTGGCATTCTAGCCGCCCTTTCACCGCCGATGATAATAATGCCCGAGACACCCGTTTTCGGGGCTTAAAACAGGAATGCGGTTTGCACTTACCGCAAACATCAGGGGAAGAAGAGAGTCTGAATTCTAGTAGTCTCTGAGAGTTGGCGTTGCTGATTTAAAGTATTCCAGACGCGAAGCGGTAGCCTTTAGGTCGAGGAGACAATGTAAAACCCAGAAAGTAAAACCCAGAAAGAACGAAATTTACCAACAAGCTAGTACATACGAGTTCGTAGTATCAGCAATCCCCCTGAGATCGCTTTTTTACTAGCTAAAACAAGATTCACTAATCTTGCCCAGCGGCTGATAGCAGACTTTAAATCAGGTCAAAAAAGGTATCATCCAATTCATAGCCAAACAGCTGCGCCATCGACTTTAAACGCGATCGCTCAGGAATGCCCTGATCTTTTAACCAGTCCGACAAGACAAATATTTTCTTCATTACAAAAATCTCCAGTGCCTCTGGATTGAACATAATTCCTTCCGTACGATTGAACTGGTGAGGAACCAGCATCGCCGTATAGCGAGCCAACTCTCCTGATTTCCAATCTAAAAGAAATGGTAGCCAAGGGTAGGTCGCATCAAGACGCACATACCAAAGTCTGATCTCAGGAATTTCTGATAGTTCACGGGGGTCGCTCTCCTCTCGTGCAAACTCAATCGCAAACCTTAGCTGCTGTTCGTAGTCAGTAATCTTTTGCTCTAAGAGAGGAGCTAGTTTTGATTTTACCCCTGATAAATCAAGAGAAGCGATCGCTTTATTGTCTAAGGCTATATTTATGGTCACAATTAATATTACAAAAATAGAGTTAAGGTCGGCTTTGACGCGCTAAAATCTACCTTACTAGTTTTTACCATGGACACTTAGTTAAAATTTAAGTTAAACTGGTAATGAGTATGTATAAGTTTAAGTGAGATTAGTCTCCTTTATGAAAACCTCAGAGGCAAGCCCCAAACCCATAAAGTCGCTCGAAGATGCTTTAGCTCGTTGCCAAGAATTAGGCATGCGGGTGAGCCGCCAGCGTCGCTATGTTTTGGAGTTATTATGGTCAAACGAAAATCATCTTTCCGCGAGAGAGATTTATGACTTGCTCAATCAAGAGGGGAAAGAAATTGGTCATACTTCCGTGTACCAAAATCTTGAGGCACTTTCAGCTAGTGGCGTAATTGAATGTTTGGAGCGCTCTGACGGCAGGCTATATGGCAACATTAGCGATCCCCACAGTCACGTTAACTGCCTCGATACAAACCAGATCATCGATTTGCAAATTGAACTTCCCGAATCGATCATCAAGCAAATTGAAGCGCAAACGGGAGTTTCCATCGTCGATTATCGCATTGACTTCTTTGGCTACAAAAATTCAGCTAGCGTCAAATAGATAGTGCGACCTTTTCAGCCTAGTTTAATCTCTGTTGACGCTGGTTTGGCTATTGTCAAGGTAGTTGAGGATAACTTTTGTAAGCATTGTCAAAAGCTGCTTGTATTCTTTGTTACCAAAGTGCGAAAATATTAATTCTCTGTAGACGTACATAATTTATTTTCCCCGAAGTGATCGCTAGAAACCTTTTAGCTCACTTGTCTGCTGGGAGAAATCGTCAACTCTTCCTGTAGCTCAGACCTTTTATATTATGTCTTAATACGTTATCTAGCCACCGTTGGCGATCGCAAACGCTAAGATAAAAAAGAACCTTTAAACAGCCCAACTTACAAAATCCTCCTGGTATTTATCTAAAGAATATGGTTCAGACTCCGATTGAAAAAAAAGTATCCAAAGTAGAAAAATTAAAAGAGCGCAGTAACTTTCTTCGCGAACCTCTTTTGAGTGAACTGCAACAGGATACAACTCATTTTACCGAAGACGCAATTCAAATCCTGAAGTTTCATGGGTCTTATCAGCAAGATAACCGTGACAATCGGGTTAAAGGTCAAGAGAAAGACTATCAGATGATGCTGCGTACTCGTAGCCCAGGGGGATTTATTCCGCCAGTGCTTTTTTTGGCTCTAGACCGTCTCTCTGAAGAATATGGCAATCATACCTTGAGAGTTACTACCCGTCAGGGTTTCCAGATTCATGGCATTCTGAAAAAGAACATGAAAACGGTAATCAACACGATCCTCAACAGCATGGGTTCGACCTTGAGCGCCTGTGGCGATGTCAACCGCAACATCATGTCGCCGCCAGCACCATTTAAGCATAAGCCTGATTATCAGTATGCTTTTGAGTACGCCAACAATATTGCCGATTTATTAAATCCTCAAAGCGGTGCCTATTACGAAATATGGCTCGATGGCGAAAAGGCGATTAGTGCCGAAGAAGCGCCTGAAGTAAAAGAGGCGCGCCAAAGCCAAGGCAAAGGCATGATTGTCGAAAACAGTCTTGAGCCAATTTATGGCGAGCAGTTTTTACCCCGTAAGTTCAAAATTTGCGTGACTGTTCCTGGAGATAATTCTGTTGATGTATATACCCACGACATTGGTTTAGTAGTTATTACCGATAAAAAAGGTGAGCTACAGGGCTTTAACGTCATGGTTGGAGGCGGTTTGGGCAGAACCCATAATAAAGAAGAAACCTTTGCTCGGATTGCCGATGAGATTGGCTATGTTGACAAGGCTGATATCTACGATCTAGTTAAGGCGATTGTCGCTACCCAAAGAGACTATGGCGATCGCTTTAATCGCCGTCATTCGCGGATGAAATACCTAATTCACGATTGGGGAGTCGAGAAGTTTAAAGCTAAGGTCGAGTCTTATTTGGGCAAAGAATTAAAGCCTTACAAAAAGCTACCCAAATGGGAATATCAGGACTTCTTAGGCTGGTATGAACAGGGAGACGGCAAATGGTTCTTTGGTATTGGTGTAGAAAACGGTCGAGTTAAAGACGAAGGTGCGTTCCAGCTGAAAACAGCTCTAAGAGAAATTGTGCAGCAGCTAAACCTGCCCATGCGCCTTTCGCCAAACCACAACATCATTCTGTATGAGATTGCTCCTGAACAGAAAACAGTTGTCGAAGAGATTCTCAATAACCGAGGCATAATCACCGATCCCCAGGCAATTGAGCCTCTGACTCGCTACTCCATGGCTTGTCCTGCATTACCTACCTGTGGACTAGCTGTAACGGAATCAGAAAGAGCTTTACCTGGAATTACCGATCGAATTAGGTCATTATTGAATAAACTAGGAATGGCAGACGAACACTTTGTGATTCGGATGACTGGGTGTCCTAACGGCTGCGCTCGTCCCTACATGGCAGAGCTAGGCTTTGTCGGCAGCGCCCCCGAAAAATATCAAATCTGGCTGGGAGGCACACCAAACCAAACTCAGTTAGCTCAACCCTACGAGCAGAAGATGCCCGTCAGCGAGCTAGAAACCTTCTTCGAGCCAATATTTGTCTTCTTCAAGCAAAATCGCCGTATGAAGGAAAGCTTTGGTTCATTCTGTAGTCGCGTTGGATTCCCTGCCATTCGTAACTTTGCTGAAAACTACACCATAGGAAGCTATATGGATACAGATACCACTACCAAACCCAAGTTCCGTAAAAACCAACGTCGTGTCAGCGTTCCTGATAATGTCTTTCCTCGCTTAAAAGAAATTGCCGAAAAAGAAGGTAGACCCATGAATCAGATTATTGCCGATGCTTTGAGCGACTACTTTGCGAAAAACCAGTAAGCGTAGTAGAAAATACTAGCTAGATAGTAACTTAAATTGAATCAATTCCCAGGCTGCCAATTGGTAGCCTTTTTTCATGTCTGGGCGCTGATGAATAGAGGTATGATTTTAAAAAATGCGATAGTCAATAAAATTACAGCTATTAACCTAAGTAATATTTAGGGATAAAAGCTAGAAGCTATAAGCCTTGGTGATGCAAACCCTGAGCCTGGACTCTATCCATCAATATGATCAAAGACGATGTTTAATCAAATATCTAAGCTGTCTGGAGCTAAAAAATGCTTATTCGCTGCGGGAATTGTTAGTCTGACCCTATTGGCAACGGTAAAAGAGAATTTTTTTTCTCATGCATCTGTGGCTAATGCAACAAATGAGTCCGTTCGACAGTCGGGCAAGAGCCACCTCGATCTAGTTAAGCAAAGGGGTTTTTTAATCTGTGGGGTTAACGGTGAATTACCTGGATTTAGCTTTGTTAATGCTGAAGGCAATTACGCTGGGATCGATGTCGATCTCTGTCGAGCGATCGCCGCGGCAATATTTGACGATCCAACCAAGGTCAAGTTTCGCGATTTGAATGCTGCCGAACGGTTTGATGTACTCAAGTCAGGGGAAATCGATCTGCTAAGTCGTAATACAACAAAAACCCTCAGCCGCGATACTGATGGCAATCTAGAGTTTACGCCGACAATTTTTTATGATGCCCAGGGCATTATGGTTCACAAACGCAGCGATATCAACAATCCAGAGGATCTAGCGGGTAAAACCATCTGCGTTCCCGAGAAAACCACTAGCTACGATAATTTACAAGACTATTTATCCGAGGCAAAAATTGCTGCCAAGATTAAGGCATCAAGCGATCGCCGAGCCTTGTTTCGTGCTTACGAACAGAATCAGTGCCAGGCTATCACTGGTGATATTTCTCAGCTGGTGGCGCGACGCACCATCTTTGCTAATCCGCGAAATCATCTCATTCTCTCGACGACGATCTCTCAAGAACCCCTTGCTCCCGTCTTGCTACATCAAGACTCAGACTGGTTTGATATTGTTAAATGGGTCACGTTCGCTCTGATTCAGGCAGAAGAACTAAATATAACCTCAGAAAACCTCAATGCCTATAAGAGAAGTAAAGAATCAGCCATTCGACGATTTTTGGGGGTAGAGGGTACTTTGGGCTTTGATATGGGATTGGCAAATGATTTTGCCCGCAGAATTGTTAAGCACGTAGGCAACTACAGCGAAATATATGAAAGAAATCTGGGACAACCTTTTGATTTACCTAGAGGACGTAATGCTCTATGGCGAGACGGAGGGCTAATGTATTCGCCTCCCTTTAATTGAGCAGCGTAGTTCAAGTGTGGTAGATCAAACAAGTGTATAGTGGTTTGATGTATTTGTCTTTTTTTAGCGAATAACAACTGCAATATTGAGAAAATATAGTAAGCAGCTGACAAATAATCACAAATCATCACCGATTCAACTCCTTAATGAGACAAACTGCTGAAGAGAGGGGGACAGTCTTAGACTAGGCGATTAAACTAAAAATTAATTCTCGTAACAAGATTCTTATTTAAATTTAGGTAGTAATTATGTCGATACCAATAAACTTAAAGCTAAGTTCTTTCGCCGTAGCCGCTCTTTTATTAGTTGGCGGCTGTACTCAGGGCGGAGGTAGTGAAAATGACGAAGGCAATGCCGCATTTAGCCGTTTGAACACCGTCAAAGAGCGCGGCAGCCTGGTCTGCGGGGTAAACGGTGAGCTACCTGGGTTTAGTTTTGTCGATGATAGCGGCGAATATTCAGGTATGGACGTAGATTTATGTCGAGCGGTAGCCTCTGCTCTATTTGGCGACCCGACCAAGGTAGAATTTCGTGATCTCGGTTCCCAGGAGCGTTTTGTCGCGGTACAGTCGGGGGAAGTAGACTTACTCAGTCGTAATACGACCTGGACTCTTAGCCGAGATACTTCCGTAGGGATGGAATTTGCGCCCACAACTTTTTATGACGGTCAGGGGTTACTAGCTACCAATGCTAGTAATATCCAAAGACTCGAAGATCTTAGCGGTAAATCCGTATGTGTTCTGTCAGGAACCACCAACGAGCAGAACCTCGCCGATCGCATGCGAAAATTGAGCGTAGATTATTCTCCCGTAGTTTTTGAAGATACCGATTTACTATATGCCGCTTATGAACAAGGTCGTTGCGAAGCTGCTACCAGCGATCGCTCGCAGCTTACCGCTCGTCGGGCAGTGATGCAAAATCCAGACGACCATCAAGTACTGCCAGTTGTACTTTCCAAAGAACCTCTGGGTCCTCTAACCGCTAACGGTGACTCGGAATGGTTTGATGTGGTTAAGTGGACGACCTACGCCTTGATTCAGGCGGAGGAGCTAGGTATTACGTCGGATAATGTGGATAGTTTTGCCGAAACAGAAGATCCTCAGATCAGACGCTTCTTGGGCTTAGAAGGCAATCTAGGGGAGGATATGGGACTGCCCAATAACTTTGCTCAACAAATTATCAAAAATGTTGGCAACTACGGCGAAATTTATCAGCGCAATATAGGTGAGCCGTTTAACTTAGACCGAGGCTTGAATGCTCTGTGGAATGATGGCGGCTTGATGTATGCACCTCCCTTTAGATAGATTGGTAAGTACTGATTACCAATTACTGATTACTAGTTACTGATTACTAATTGTTTTTGGTAATTGGTTTATTAATCCTCCCAAAAATATGCAGCAGTCTGATTCTGAGAAAATTCCCTTTTGGCGTAATAGTCGAGTAATAAAGATTTTGGGACAGGGTGTAGTTTTAGCCCTTGTTATTACTATCTTGGTTTTGCTGGGGAGTAATTTAGTCAATAATCTACAGCGGCTAAATTTGAACTTTGGGTTTAATTTTCTTGATCGGGCTGCTTCTTTTGCCATTGCCGATCCGCCAATTGATTATAGTCCTACCGATCCCTATTTTCGGGCTTTGTTCGTTGGTTTACTCAACTCCCTACGAGTAATGTTTTTTGGCATTATCATGGCGGCGATTTTAGGAATTATGGTCGGTATTGGTCGCCTGTCGGATAACTGGTTGGTGCGTAAATTAGCCAGTGCGTATGTTGAGGTGTTACGGAACACGCCGCTACTGTTGCAGCTATTTTTTTGGTACTTTGCCGTTTTTCTTCGTCTACCAAAGATTGAGCGTCCTTTGATTGTCGGCGATCGCTTTTTTCTGACCAATCGTGGTTTGGATATTCCCTGGTTTGTTCTCGATTTACGAACTATTCTGGCTTTCGTGGCAATTGCGGGCTGTGTTCTGCTGGGGGAAGCTGCCTGGCGTAAGCGCAACCAGGCGGTAGAACAAGGACAAAACCCTCAACTGTGGTTGGTAATGGTTGGCACAAGCGCGATCGCAACTTTATTAGTCTTTTGCTTCGGCATTGACTGGATCATACCGCAGCTAGAAAATCAGTCAATTACGGGGGGATTAAATCTCTCGCCCGAATTTGCCACCCTGCTAATCGGTTTAGGTATCTATACCTCTGCCTTTATTGCCGAGGTAGTACGAGCGGGGATTCAGTCCGTCAGCCAAGGGCAGTGGGAGGCGGCTAAAGCGTTAGGTTTAAGGCCAGCTAACATCATGCAGCTAGTAATCTTTCCCCAAGCCTTGAGAGTGATGATCCCACCTTTAACCAGCGAATTTCTCAATTTGATCAAAAATTCCAGTTTGGCGATCGCCATCGGCTATAGTGATATCTATGCGATCGGCAACACGATCTTTAACCAGACAGGGAAACCCATTGAAATTATTCTGATGCTGATGCTGGTTTATCTAACTATTAACCTGATCGTTTCTTTGATTATGAATCGCTTCAATGCTGCGGTGCAGTTGAAAGAGAGATAACGGGTCGATCTACTCGATTGATCTCAATTGATAGATACAACAGAATACTTAGATACTACTAGATTCGCCTTCATTAAGAAGTCTACGTGGTTCCAAATCTTTAGATATTGAACTGCTGAAGGATACCTATCCTGATTTGCCGATTATTCTGGTAGTTAATGTGATATCAGTGAGGAAGCAAGAGGAATGACTGATGACAGATCGAGTTGCCGATCTCTTTTTCCCATGAAATGAATTCCCGCTACAGGTAAAGGTTGGGTTTGAAAATGCCAGTCTCCTGTACTATCTAAAGCTAGATTTAAATAACGTTTATTACCCAAAGATGATACTCTAATTAATTCTTTGGGTGAGGTATCAAAAGCTTTTCCCGATTTTGACCAAAGACGTAAACAAGGATATCCAGGCTGTACCCAATACTTTCCCTGTTCTAATTTGAGGACAGCAATATCATCTGCTAATACAGAAAAACCCATTTTAGACAAAGCTGCTGCGGTAGTTGATTTCCCCGCACCAGAGTCTCCTGTTAATAAAATTGCTCGAACTTTTAGGGCGACCGCGCTAGCATGGAAAGCTAGATGTCTTCGGAGTCTAATTACAGTGCCCAGCACATAACCCAAAAGTAAGAAAACAGCATCTTGTAAGAGAGCTTCGGTAGAATAAAATCCCCATATTTTGCTGCCGTCAGAATTAAAAGTATATTCGATAAATTCTTGCTTAATTTTGTGCCGAATTTGATAATAGCTTTCTCCTGCTTCTAAGGCTTTAGATAAATAAAAATTGAACTTGCAATCGCTTTCGGGTATAAGTTTTCAATCTAACTTTTTACCAAATAACTTCTTATATTCTGCTAAAGAAGTAGAGTCTAGGATAACTTAAACATTTGATTTATCCAGTCTCTTATTCTGCTCAAACTCTGGTAAAAGTTTGTTTATTTGCAAATTAAGACCATAAAATTTGTAGTAATATAAATTGCTGTTATCTAATAGATTCATTGCTATATTTATTAATGTTGCTTATGTTTGAGTGTGAATGAATCCTTTTACCAGACAGAAAAAGACTCATTATTGCTGAAGGGAATGAAAGTAGGGCACAGCACTTTACAAAGACAAGTGCATACCAGCACAGAATATTTAGAGTTTCCTGATAGCCCAATAGCGGTAAATGAAGTTTGCTTAGACGGAGGCAAAGTAAGATTGAGAACTCAAACCCCAGGTCAAAAATGTGAGTGGCGAGATGCAGCACATTCGCGCAGACCACCGCTAGGCGGCTACGAAGCTTTGCTTCGGCAGCAGCAAGATTGTCGGGAGTGTATTATGGAACAACGTTCCGTCAAAAAGAAAAGTTAACGGCGTGGATTAATTCTCAAGTTTTAACAAACCCCTTAATCTGCTTAGGAGATGGTCATTCAGGAGTCTGGAATCTTTTTAGTCAAATTGCCAGCACCCAACACAGACAAGAAATTTTGGATTGGTTTCATCTCAAAGAAAACCTATTTAAAATTGGTGGTTCGTTGAAACGCCTAAGACAAGGAGAAACGCTTTTATGGCAGGGGGAAGTTGAACAAGCAATTACTTTATTCAAGCAAGAATGTCCTAAACGAGCGCGAAAGTTCTTGGCTTACATTGAAAAACATCGTCATTGTTTAGTCAATTACAAGCTATTGCAAACTGAGTATCAGATTTCAATTGGTTATGGCGCAGTTGAATCAGCTATCAAACAAATCGATCGCCGTTTAAAAATTCCAGGGGCGCAATGGAATCCTAGCTCGGTAACTCTAATGCTGAAATTACGATGTGCTTATCTTAATAGACAAATTACTGCTTAGTCTATCTGCCAAAATGGGATGCTCCCCTAACATCTACCATCTACCATCTACTTTTAAACAGTTATCTGAACATTATTGATCGTCAAAAAACAATCTAGTTTGCTTTTCTTGCCTTAAATTCTAATAAGTTTACCTGCTTTTGTAGATGTTTGTTCTCAGTTTTCAGGACTGCCAGTTTTTTCTGGGCGCGGCGGAAGTGACCTTTGTAAGCTCCTAAACTTCTATTACTAACTCCCAGTTTTTCCCGTCGTTTTACTTCCCGATTGTATTGACGCTGAAGCTTATTGTAAGCAGTTTGTAAATCTTTTAAACCGCCTTTACATTGATTTTTAAGATTTTTTAATTCGCGATCGCGAGCAGCAACCATTTTATTTAAACATTCGATTTTAACCAACATTTGTCGATCAAAATTCTGGGTTTTCACCTGCTTGATTAGGCCTTGATAACTATCGTGAATCCAATCATGCTGCACTTTGAAAGCTCGTCTGGTAGCTTCATATTTGATTGTATTCAAAACAGCTTCTTTATAAATTCCTTTGTGCTTGCCTTTAATTTCAATTAGCAGTCTGTCGTAATTGGTGGCATTGTGGCGCAGACTATCGCAGTTAGCCTCAATATACTTGACCCGATCGCCTGTACTTGAATTGATGATGTAGGCTTCTGCGCCTTTTCCTTGGGGAGGATGACAAACTATACGATCTTTCCAACCTTGAATTACTTCCTGGAGAGAAAATTGCTGGGTATTAATACTCATTCGTCTTTAAAATATCAAATAATTGGTAGCAATAAAATCGAGACTAATAAAAACACAAATATCAGTTAATTAGACCCTAGCCGCTACAACTATTTATCTTGCTTGGTTGAATTACGCGCTATGGAAGTCACGTCAGTTTTAACAAGCAAAGTGAAAAACCGCCACTGTAATTTTAGTGAATCAAGTCGGTATTTCTGCGATCAATTGGCTTGAATTCGCAGCATTTTTACTTTTCCTTTGAGGACTTGATTTTGTTCCTCTTGTAGCTGACTATTAGTCTGTAAGGAATTGATTTTACGCTGCGCCTTCATGAAGATATTCTTACAGGCTTGTAGGCTCTTGTTTTGACTATCAATCTGTTGTTTACTGACGCTACTTTGAACAAACTGACTAATTAAGCCTTTATACTTTTGTTTTAGTTCCTGTAATCCTTGATTTAGCTCCGATCTCAAACTGCTTATTTCGCGATCGCATTCCTGAAGCTGCTGATTCAAGCGAGCTATCTCGTTGTTTTGGCGCTCAATCTCGGCTTCTTTTTGTTTTAATAAAACTTCTTCCTCCTGAAGCACCTCTAGCTGTCCATTACCATCTCCCTTAATTACAGCGATTGCTTGATTTTGCTCTTCAATAATTTGTCGCAGTTGCTCAATTTCAATTGACTGTTGTTCGGCACTAAGTTCCTTTTGGGCGATCGATAATTGATAGCTCGATTGAATCCACTGATGCTGTTTTCTGACTACCCTGCGGGTTGCTTCATATTTGACGCTATTTAAAATTGCCTCTTTGAGATAACCATAGTACTGTTCCTTAATTTGCCTAAAAAGAGCATTGTAGTTAGTCCCTAAATGACGTAACTCATCACAGCTAGCGTGGATATAGTTAACAGGATTACCATCGCGATCGTCAACAAAATAAGCGCTGTAGCCTTCTCCCTGGGGAGAAAAACAGATAATTCTATCTTTCCATGATTGAACAATTATTTGTAGACTATTCTGCTTTTCGACTTGAGGTTCGGTCATATTTTTAGTCTTTAGTCTTTAATTTTGTCTTTCAAGCGCATGTATTTAGACCCAGAGCGACGATAAATTAGACTTAATCGATCGGACTGTATTTCAGCATTTGGCTTAACTCATGCTGTGCCAGATATTGCTCCAGCCAGGCTCGCTTGAGCAGATCCAGAGTAGATGCTTGAGTTGCTAGGGTATATTCCCACTGCGCGCCTTTCCACCAGCTAATATAACTGGATAAATCCTCATATGCTTCTTCTACGGCTGTTTCTCCCGAAAGCTGGTGATAGCTCTGCTGCTGCATTGCGCCAATAAAAGCTCGAACATCTTGTTTGAATTTGGCAAACTCCTGAGAATCCTGAGTTAAGTTGTCAATTGAATAGGCACACTGTGACCAAGAAAATTTGGTACGAAAATCGTAGCGATCGCTTTTAAAGATCGGAAAAGCTAATCTTAATTCGGATAGACTATCAACCTTCCCCAAATCAAAAGCCTTGGCGCGAATGATCCGCAGCGGAAATTTTTGGGGATTACTCTGGATCTCAAAACAAGAAATTAGCTCCAGATATTTAAAGTTGTTAATTGCTGCCAATCTTTCCAAATCGTTTTGAGATAAACCTAGCTGCAAGCAACGCTGATACTCCGCCTCTAAAACTGCCAGGGTAGAATTTAGCTGAACTGTAACTAATCCTGCGACCTGATATTGTTTTAATCTTCGTTGCAGGTCTTTATATTTCATCTCTTCAAAGTAATTTAGGGATGGTCGATTGAGAATAAAAACTGGCAAATTGGCAAACTCCATACCAGGTATAACTGCAAAACTTGCGGGATAGCAACTTATCTGGCTGACAGATTGCGGTTACCTCGGCTCATTTTTTTGTAGAGAATACATTTATGGGCGATCGCTGGATATCCAGCACTGCCAAGCAAATAAGCTAACGATCTATTGAATTTAAAACTGCTGCAAGACGAATTGCCGCGAGTTCCAGGCAATCAGGTAAGATAACAGATATCATAAAAAACAAAATTTAACAGGAGAGCTTCTTATGGGTGGTGCGATCGCATATTTACTGATTATTGGTTTGTATATGGGAATTGCTTCAGTTCTATTTTTCGGCTTGCGTAAATTCGATATTATTTAACTGCCGATCCAACATTTAGATATTGATAAAGCATCGTTGGATCTGACGGTGCTTTTTGTGTCGAATTGCTGGGGTCATAGAAGCTCAAAATCGAGCAAGGAAATAGACCCTACCGTAAAATCAGAGCAGCGCCAAAGCGTTGCCAGTCCTCCTCCTAATAGCGGCGATTTGCGTCAAAACCTTGAGCTTCCTCAGCGTTGACAAAAGCCAAATCGATTAAGCTGGGATGAAATTCTCCAAGAGAAACGGCACAATAGAGATAGTGAAATCTATAGCTAATATTGGATCGTCAAGGGAATTCAATAAAATCAGAGGTAAGTTAGATTGGACGAATCATATCAAGAATATATTAATCGAGTTGCCAGATTAACTTTGCCCAGTGCCTGTGCGCTCCAACTTCAGGGGATTCAGCAATCTCCCAAATTTATTGCCGGAAAACCAGTGGCGTTTCCTGGCTATAGCGTCATTACGCCTCCAGCGGCGGAAGATATGGCAAACCAGAAATTCTATCAGCAGGTAGATACTTTACAAAAACAGCTATTTAGCAGTTTAGGGCAAGATTTTTTCATTCCTCTACCCAAGGCAAGCTTTCACTTCACCCTTGCTGATTTAATTTGGGACGAGAGCTACCGCCAGATAGTTAAAGAGAATCCCAATTTTGATCAAGAGCTGCAACAGCAGGTTGCCGTTAGTATTGACGAATATCAGGCAGGTTCCGATAATCAGCCGATCGCCTGGCAGCTATGGGGGGTAATTACCCGACCCAGAGCAATTATGGCTTGTTTAGTACCCAAAGATCAAAGCAGCTATGATGCGGTAATTAAGCTCCGTCGCGCCCTCTATCAAAATGGCGGCATAGTTGGCTTAGGAATTGAGCAGCAGTACGATCTCACGGCTCATATTACCTTGGGCTATTTTGATAGTATCCCCGATGGTCTAAACCGCGATCGCCTTTGTATTGTTCTTTCTCAAATTAATGATCGGCTGATCGAAAGCGAACTGCCAGAATTTACGATTAAACAAGCACAACTACGCAAGTTTGAAGATATGGTTCAATATAATCGCGAAGCGGACTGGGCAGTAGTTAATTTTGGCTGATTGCGGAGATACAGAAAAAAGTCAGGATATTATATTATTCCCGAAACAGCCCCTAAAGAGGTAAAGAATATCTAGTTGAGTAAATTAAATCATCCGATTGTAGAGCAAAGTTTTGCCATTATTGATCGCGAAGTCGGAAAACATCAGCTAAACGAGGGAGAATATGCGATCGCCCGACGGGTAATTCATGCTACGGCGGACTTTGAGTACCTCAACTTGCTGCAATTTAGCTCAGGGGCAATCAATGCTGGAGTGTCAGCTTTGCGGCAGGGTATGCCTATCGTTACCGATGTAAACATGGTCAAGCAGGGTATTCTTAGTCTGGTGCAAAAGACTTTTAATAATCCCATTATCAGTGCGATTGAACAAGCCGACGTAGCCAAACCAGGAAAAACCCGAACGGAAACGGGAATGTTGCGCTGCTGGGAGAAATATCCCCAGGCTGTATATCTGATTGGTAATGCACCGACGGCTTTACTGGCTTTGTGCGAACAGCTAGAACACTCTAAAGTTAAACCTGCACTAGTAATTGGTGTTCCCGTCGGTTTTGTTTCCGTAGTTGAATCCAAGAAAGTCCTACTCAAATCGAATGTAACCTACATTACTATTAGGGGTCGTAAGGGTGGCTCACCCGCCGCCGCTTCAATTTTGAATGCCTTGTTAATTTTGGCAGCGGAGAAACAAAGTTATTAGTTATTGGTTATTGGTTATTAGTTGTTCTGAAGTTTATTTGTTTCTACTTTGATCGAGTTTTTTAGCTCAATAATATATGTTCTTTTGATATCAAATAGAAACTCAATAATTGAAACGGTAATTAAAAATAAATTAGCAAATTTAAACCAGGAATAGTGCGAGAAAGTGTCCACAGCAGCAAGACGATATATAAAACTCCCAAACACCATTGATACCAAACCAGGGTAGATATCAAACCTGGTAAATGTTGATCGCGCAAGCGAATATCATTAAATCCTAGCTTGAAAATATTGTTTAAACTAAAGTCATAATAGTTAAGCCAGTTCCAGCGTTTTGACCACAGCAAAGGCATAAAGCGATCGCGAAAAAAGGGAAATCTTGGCATAATAGGCAAACGTCCGATCAGCAATCGGAACTCGCGATACTGACCATTTTCGACAAAATAAGATGTGTCTAAAAGCTTATGATATCTACCCTTTCGATAGAGAAGATAGGTGATTGTTCCAGGAATCGGGAGCAAAACTAGAGCGAGGGCAACTAATGTCAATAATGGTCGCTCGGCAGTGACAAAGATATTGAGCATACTCAATAAATTGCTTAGGGTATAGCTAAGTCCCATAATGATTATCTCTCCTCTTCGTGGCACTATCGGCTGAGAAATATGCGGGCGATAGCGATCAATTAGCCAAAATAAAAAGCTAAATAAAGTAATAGCAATTATGCCAATACAAAATATAAGATTTATATTGGTGCCGTAGTTTCCGAGTAATAATAATAAATTTAGGCTCAACCATTGGGGTACAAGACCAAGCCAAGTCCAGGTTAATATTTTGCCCCAGGAAGTTTTGGTCAGGCGATCGCTGATTGCTTTTAGCTCTAACTTTTTTTGCTTGTATTCCAGCTGATTCGCATCAGTGATTTGCTCTAAACTACGGAAATTGAGGATTAAGTTGCGAAAAACGAGTTCATTCCCCTGAAAACGTTTAAGATTCAAATACTTACCAATCACTCCTGGTTGACCGATAATTTGCGATTCGGCGGCATCAAAGGCTAATCCAGAGACATTAATCCTTGCCTGGGGCGTAAAAAAAGCATTGCTAAAGTCGAGCCGATTGAGGATATGGACATCCTGAAGATCGATGGAGTTATTGAGGTAGATATCGCGGAATGTTACTGTCTTTTCTAAGCTGCTATTGACTAAAGATAGAAGGTTTAAGAATTTACTTTTGGCAAAAGTTAGGCGATCGCGAAATATGGCTTGACTAAAATTAACTGTTTCAATAAAAGCGGTGCGGGAAAAGTCGGCAACCTGGCTAAAAATGGCTTGCTCAAACTCAACTGTTGCCTCAAACTGACTCTTACTAAAATCAGCAATTTTTTTGAATTCTGCGGTGTCAAACTGAACCTTAGCGAAGCAGTGAGTCCGCTCAAAAGATAAATCTTGCTCGGCGAGAATCTGGCTAAAATCGAGATCTTTGGCAAAGATAGTCCGTTTAAAATCGACTGTCCCCTGAAATTGCGCTCCATCAGCTACAACTGTCTGTAGATAAAGGCTATCTGAACCATCAACACTACCTGTAAAGATCGTGTTATTAAAATACAGACTACCGCGAAAGATATTTGCTCTCGGAATCTGTGACGACTGCTCGATTTTTAGCGGATAAAACTGGTTAATTTTTTCCTGTTCTAAAGTGGTAAACAAGCTAGATAATGTTCCCTCACCTATAGAACTAGCTATACCAAGCTGGTTTAGCGAAAAATCTCCCTGTAGGATTGAATCCTCAAAATTAAGGCTGATGGGGTTACTAGCACGACTAATTACCTGGTTTAAGTTCTGATAAAAATCTTGGTTAGATTCGCTATCAGTATTAGCCAAGTCAATAATCAGATTACTCAGATCAACTGTATCTCTACCCTCTTGCTGAACTAAACTGCCGATTCTCTCTTGCAGTATTTCTGAGGTCAAATAACTTCGGGCGATCGCCTGAGCATTTGCTGGCAAAGGTGCAGTAATAAACAGCATTAAGCACAAAATCAACCACCAGCTCTTGATCGCCTTTCCTCTCCACGCCATATATCGCAATCCTCCTCAATTACAGAGAATTATCGACGTTAATCGTTTAACTAGCTAGTTTTTACATTAGTATCCAGGGCGGATGCACTAAAATTCGACCTGCAATTAGGACTTTTAAATGCTAGATGATAAATGCTCAACCTCGACAATAACCTCAACGGGGGACAGCGCATTCGCGCAAAGCGGCGCTAGTCGCGCCTGTCTGCTTCGCAGACTGTCCCGCAACGGTTTTATCTCGCAATGTTAAATGCTAACTGTTCACCCTGGTTTTAAAACTGTAACAGCATAATGTTCAGGGGACAGATATCGTTGAGCGATCGCCATTAATTCCTCTGACTCTAGCTGGCTAATTATCTGGGGATAGAGTGCCGAATGTTCTGCCGTTGCCACAAT
>JBCBWB010000078.1:0-23898 GCA_039817275.1 Cyanobacteria bacterium J06648_1
GGTTGACGTTCATTAGTATACATGGCGATCGCCTCGCTAATCTTACCGCGCCAAAACTCCTCATGAATCTTGGTTAGCTCTCGCGCCAGAACAATTTCTCTTGTTTTGCCCACAACCCCTGCCAAATCTTGCAGCGTTCTCAAAATACGGTGGGGTGCTTCGTATAAAACAATGGTCTTAGTTTCGCTCCGAAATAATTCTAACCGAGCCTGGCGATCGCTTTCCTTCTGGGGTAAAAAGCCCTCAAAGATAAATCTGTCCGTTGGTAAACCCGATGCGGCTAAGGCACTTATTACCGCTGTCCCCCCAGGAATTGGAATTACGGCAAGTTGATGGGCGATCGCAGCTTGAACCAACTCTACCCCAGGATCGGAAATACTCGGCATTCCCGCATCGGTAACCAAAGCCAGATCTTCCCCCTGCTGCATGCGGCTAATCAACTCTTGAATACGAGCATTGTGGTTGTGTTCGTTGTAGCTGATCTGAGGAGTAGAAATTGCTAGATGCTGGAGTAATTTGCCCGTGCGACGGGTATCTTCAGCGGCAATTAAATCCACTTCCTGAAGAGTGCGAATCGCTCTGAGGGTAATATCCTCAAGATTCCCGATCGGAGTCCCGACTAAGTATAGTTTGCCCAATTTATGCCTATTGCCCGTTCTAAATTGCTGAGTATCTTGCGATCGTAACTGTTTTACCAACGGTCACCCGCAGGCGCCTTCGTTTTACGGAGGTGAACGGGTGACTGCTTGAACTTATTGCTGAACAACCTACTTATTTACTTGTTCTCTGGTAGTAAATTCATTTTATAGATATCTTTACTGCCTATTCATCTTCAAAAATATCAAGCTGTTCGATCGCTTTCCCTTCAGCATCTTTCCTCGGCTGGATCTGCTCAATTCCCTCTCGTAAACCCAGCGCAATTTTACTATGTTTTTCTATTTGTCCCATTACCTGCTTGGCTCTTGAAATCACCGAACTGGGTAAACCTGCTAGTCTTCCTGCTTCGATCCCGTAGGATTTACTCGCACCGCCCGCACATACTTGGTGTAGGAAAATAATCTTGTCTGCCATTTCTTTAACCGTTACCTGGTAGTTGGCAACGTTAGTTAGAATCGAAGCTAGCTCGTTTAGTTCGTGGTAGTGGGTGGCAAAGATGGTTCTACCCTGGATTTCTGTGGCTAAATATTCCGCTACCGCCCAGGCGATGGAAAGTCCGTCAAAAGTAGCCGTACCCCGCCCGATTTCATCCAGTAAAATCAGTGACTTTGGCGTGGCGTGATTGAGGATATTTGCCGTTTCGTTCATCTCCACCATAAAAGTAGACTGCCCCGTCGCTAGATCGTCTACTGCCCCAACACGGGTAAAAATGCGATCGCAAATTGCCAGTCTTGCCTCGGTAGCGGGGACAAAGCTACCAATTTGAGCAATCAGTTGGATCAAGCCAATTTGCCGTAAGTAACAGCTTTTGCCGCTGGCATTGGGTCCTGTGAGAACAATTAAGTCGGGAGCATCATCATTACCCATGCGCGCCGAATTGGGGACAAAAAAGCCTTCCCCCAAAAACTGCTCGACTACGGGATGTCTGCCTTCTAAAATGTTAATTTCGCGCCCTTCTAGCATTTCAGGACGGCAGTAGTTTTGATAGACTGCTACTTCGGCTAATCCTGCCAAAACATCGATCGCCGCTACTGCTTTGGAGATGCTACGGATTTCCTGGGCTTTTTCGGCAACAGTATTTCTCAGTTCGGTGAAAATATCGTATTCCAGGCTACTGAGGTCATCTTTTGCCGTTAAGATTCTCGTTTCTCGCTCTTTTAACTCGGAAGTGATGTATCGCTCTTCGTTGGTTAAAGTTTGCTTGCGCTTGTAGTTGTCGGGAGCCAGATTAGCTTTGGAGCGAGGCATACTGATGTAGTAGCCAAAGGTTTTATTGTAGCCCACCTTGATATTAGCAATGCCGATTCGTTCTCTTTCTGTCACCTCCAAATTGGTGAGCCATTGTTTATCATCTTCCAATCGCTGACGAATCTCATCCAGGCGAGAATCTACCCCATCTTTGATGATGCCTCCTTCTTTTAAAAGGATGGGCGGAGACTCGACTAAACGTTCGGACACATATACTCCTAGCTGCTCTAATTCTGGCGGAATCTTGTGTAATGCCCTGAGAAAAGGCGCATTGCCGTAGGAAGCGATCGCCGACAGGTCGCTTAATTTGACCAGAGACTCGGCTAAAGCTAATAAATCTCGCGCATTTGCCGTACCAGAGCCAACTCTACCCGACAATCTTTCGATATCGTATATTTTACGCAGCATTGAGCGCAAATCCTGGCGCAGAGAAGTATTTTCGACTAATTCTTTGATTGTCTCCTGTCGAGCAGCAATACCCTTAAGGTTAATTAATGGTTGCAGCACCCAGCGGCGTAAGGCTCTCCCCCCCATAGCTGTACTAGTGCGGTCTAATGCCCAAAGTAAAGAACCGTGAAATGTGCCGTCACGGATAGTTTGGGTAATCTCTAAATTACGACGAGTCTGATGATCGAGAATCAAATAGTCTGCCAGGCTATAGGTACGCAGAGGTTGCAGCGGCACTTGATAGGCTTTTTGCGTGTCTTCGACATACTCTAGTAAGCCGCCAGCAGCTCTAACTCCCAAAGGAATATCCCCACAGCCCATACCTTCTAAGGAACTCACGTTAAACGTATCTTTTATCCTTTGACTCGCTTCAACCAAAGAAAACGGCTGTTGCGATCGCAAGGAATAACAAAAGCTATCGGGCAAATAGTCGGCTAAGTACTCTGATTTTTCTCCTGGACGTAGCAAACCAGTAACATCTGGGGCATTAGCGGGCAACAGCACTTCAGAAGGCTGTAAACGTAATAATTCTAGGGTCAAAGCGTTAAGCTCGCTCGACTGAACCGTAAAAAATTCTCCTGTCGAGATATCTGCGTAAGCTAAACCCCAATGCTCTCCCGCTACCACAATAGCCGCCAGAAAGTTATTTTGACGCGCTTGCAGCATGCCATCATCAGTTAGGGTGCCAGGGGTAAGTAGCTTCTGGATCTCTCGCCGCACCATCCGTTTTTCTGCCGTAGCGATCTTGGCATCCTCAACCTGATCGCAGATTGCCACGGCATAACCTTTTTCGACCAACATGGTACTGTAGCGTTCGAGGGCGTGGTGCGGCACACCTGTCATTGCCACCCGACCTAATTCTTTCCCTCCTTCCTTACTAGTCTGGACTAGTTCCAGTTCTCTAGCGATGGTAACTGCATCTTGAAAAAAGCATTCAAAGAAATCTCCCACCCGATATAACAACAGCGCATTGGGATATTGCTCCTTCACCTCGACATAATGTTTGTACATCGGCGAAAGCTGAGACTTATCAATGTTACGGCAGTCGGTAATAATGTTGCGTTCTGTGGTGCGGTGCTTCTCAGATGACATGAATCTCTTATCAATCGGCTGGTTACTCTTATGACTTTATCGCACCCGATCGCTCCTTTTTAGAGTAATCTCGATCTATTTTAAGGTTTAGATTGATTCTATTAGTCTGGAATTGAGCTGATTTGCCATCGCTGTAAGTTACTTCAGTCTCTAAGATCGGCGGTAAGTACGTAAACAAAAAAAAGCGATCGCCAAACTCAACGGTATCGTCAAAAAAAGCGATCGCTCTCACCAATCCAATCAAATTAAGATGCAGTTCCTAGATCGGAATCACCAAATACTACTTGAACGCCAGGAACATCATTGTTTTCAGGCTCAGCAAGCCCAAAAGGATCGGCTACGATTCCTGGTGTATAAACTAGATCGTCGGCACCGTCACCATTGAGATCGATAATATCTGTAATGCTGGTTTCGGCATCTTGGGCAAAGATTACCAGAGCGTTCGCATTCCTTCTGGTAGGCTTAAATTCTGCCCCAAAATCATCTTCAGTTCCCAAAACAACATAGGTTTTATCGATATCAGTCTCTAAGATTAGATCGTCAATGCCATCGGCATTAACATCACCTACGTTACTGGTGGTATAAACAAAGTCTGGCTCTTCGGCTAGAGCAAAACCATTATCGCCATCTAAATCGGCAAGATCGATAGTAGCGTCAAAGTCTTCGCTACCAAAAACAACATAAGTTTGCGAGTTTTCTTCATCCCTGACGACAAAATCCTGTAGTCCATCGTTGTTAAGATCTAAGGTTGTTGAGCTAGTCAAATTGCTCTCATCACTATCAGAGTTAACAAATTCAAAGCCATTATTGCCATTTAGAAAAACAAGATCGAAGACTGGATTAAACTCTTCCCTACCAAAGATGGTAAAAACTCTCTGATTGCTAACCTCTCCTGAATCCCCAGCAGCAGGATCGCCTATATCGGGGATAGAGCCGTCTGCCGATTCTTCGAGATAACCCTGACTGATTAAGAGATCGCTAACGCCGTCTCCATTCACGTCTTCGGTAATTGAGGACACGGTGAACTCGCTACCTGGGGCATCATTATCAGAATTGACAATAGTAAAACCATTCTCACCATCTAAATCGTCCGCATCAACGCTAGCAGGAAAAGTTTCACTCCCAAACAGAATACTGCTAGAGCTTTGAACGTCCTCAATACTTCCTGTATTCGCTCTGTCTGGAACACCAAAAGAGTTAAGGGTCAGATCGTTAATCCCGTCATCATTGATGTCCCCCTCAACCCCAAAAGAAAAGGAGAGAGATAAAGAAGTTGCTTCGATCGCAAAGCCGTTGCGACCATTGACGGTTGTGGGGTTAAATGTTGGATTAAAGTCGCGATCGCTACCCAATAAAACGTAGCTGTTAAGAGCCGAATCGTCAGTTGCTTCTGCATCGATGGTGGAAACAATTAAATCGTCATTATCATCACCATTAATATCTATGCTTTGAGCCAGCAGAATAGACTGATCGCCCACAAACTCCAGTCCATTCGTACCGTTAAAATTACCAGCATTAATAGTCGCGGGCAGTTCATCATCACCAAAGAACAATCTAGCGGTTAAAGCTACTTCTTCTGATGCAGACTGCTCAACGCCAGTGACAAATAGATCGTCAACACCATCTCCATTAAAGTCAAGCTCGCTGATTGATATCGGCACACTAATCAAAGTACTAGGACTGCTGCTAACAGTAGTACTGTCGGCGTTACTGAGATTAAAATTAGTTGGGAATCTTTCCTGACCATAAATAATCTGAAGATTCTGATTTAGGGATACTCCTGATAAGGGAGATATAACCAAATCATCGATACCATCTCCGTTATAGTCTGCTCCAGAAGTAAAAGACGATAGAGATGTCGCAACCGAAGCATCATTGATAACCAACCCGTTTCTGCCGTTTAGATCCTCCAAATCGAAAGAAAATCTTGCCATGACACTTGCTCCTCAAAATCGGTAATACAACTTTTAGTATTAAGTAGATATAATTTGTTTTTACCAATACTTGTAATCTTTTAATGATTTAGCAAATACAGTAAAGTATTGTTTCCTGACCATGGTAAAAGTTGATTTTAAGCTAGTTCAAATTATGCGATCGCTAGCGAATAGATACTCAGAATTAGCGAACCTGAGAAATAGGTATGTTTATGCTGTAACGTCTGGAATGTTGACCAAAGGCTCAAAACTCCTAAAGTCCAAAGGACTAAAATCATTTCTCTTTACTGATTTTGGACTGCTGAATATTCCTGCGATATTGTATGATCAGCAAGCTCGGTTTTCTGCTAATGACTATGTTGAAAAAAAGCGATTGCCGTATCTTCGGCACTGGTTTGATATTCTATTTTTAAGCCTTTGATGTTAATCTCTATAATTAGCTTTTCTAGAATCAACCTGTCAGTAATTAGCTGAACTAAGACCTTGTTGTCTATTATTTTGATTGGGTAATGATGATTGCCTAAAACATGACCGAGATAGACCAGTTTGGCAGGCATAATATTTTGTTCGACAGCCGAGAAATCTAAAACTAATAATTCTTGCTGCTGTACGTGGGTTAAGACTAATCGACCCGAATCAGTTTGCCATAGATCGCCTGAGCGCAAAGTTAGATCACGGCTTTTGATAATTCCCACAGCAATCCCTGAATCAGTATGAGCATGAATTCTTCCTTTCTGGCGATCGCTTGGGGTGAGGGTTATTTCTAAATAGGCTTTGTTGGCAATAGTCTGAGCTAAGTCAGAATTATCATTAATATTGCCTAGATATAGCTGTGCTATTTCAGTCATAACTTTCTACTTAGGAATATGGGGTAAAGGAGACTGATCAGTCAGAGAACGGATACAGCCGAGCGCCAGAGAAAAATATTGTTTTAACCTGCCAGTTTTATCGCTCAAGGCGCGAATGATAATTCCGTTGATATTCGGCAAGGTGGAAATTGCTACCTCTAAATTATCTGAATTAGATAGCTCTAATTTTTCTAACTGGTCAATCAATTGATCGAGTTCGATTTCGGGTAAAACGGCGATCGCATTACCCATAATCGGTAAAGATGCAAATAACCTATGGCGCTTAAATTGATTTTGCTTGCCAATTAAACGTGTCGCGTCAGCAAACAACAGTCTCTCTGCTGCATCCTGGACATGTAAGCGGTTCAAATAATAGCTGAAGTCATAATATTCATTCTTAGCTAATCTACCAGGGAGAATAATTTCCTGCTGCCATAGTTTTGCTCCCTGGTGCAGCTCAATGACCGTGTTTTGTTCCAGAATGGCATCTTGGTATAAGATTATCGGCTCTGGGCAGAGTTCCAAACTGGCGTTAGCTTCAACCGTAATCTGATAGTTGATCCTTCCTTTGCCGATATCTGGCATGGGATGAACCTTGGTCGCTGCTTGATCGGTAAGATAAAGCTGGCTGTATGTCCCCAGCTGAAGCGACAAACTTAGCTGATCTCCTGCTAGTAAACCAGGAGAAGTATTAATTAAATAATAATAGGCACGTTGAGACTTAACGCCTTCTAAGTAAAAGGGTGTAGATAGTCTCAGAGGATAAGTCGTGTATTGATGCTGAGTAAAAGTCTTGTCAGCTTGAGCGCCGTTGAGGGTCAACTCTAAATTATGCTGGTATTTAGTATTCTGAACGATCGCCACCAAAACTCTTACCTCTTACCTAACGAAATAAAACCGTTTCAAAAATAAAGTCCTTCACCTCTTCTAACCCCTCCTGTGTCTTGCAGTTAGTATAGGCGATCGCTTTTCCCTTTCTATGTTCTGGTGCTTGCTGACGGATCAGCTCCAAATTTGCTCCTACATAAGGTGCAAGATCAATCTTATTAATCACGACCAAATCCGCCTGGACAAATCCTGGTCCATTCTTGCGGGGAATATCATCCCCTGCACCTACATCGATTACAAAGATATAGGTATCAACCAAATCGTAGCTAAAGGTAGAGGCTAGATTATCGCCGCCACTTTCGATAAAAATCAAATCTAGCTGAGGAAAAAGCAGCTCTAGATCCTTAACTGCCAACAAATTCATCGTCGGATCTTCGCGAATTGCCGTATGGGGACAGCTACCCGTTTCTACCCCAACAATCCTCTCTGGAGCCAGAAAACCTTTCCCTTTGAGACGATCCGCATCTTCAGTCGTCAAGAGATCGTTCGTTACTACCGCCACCTCAATACCCTGCTGGGTTAGCATCGGCACCAAACACTCCAATAGCGCCGTTTTGCCGCTACCGACGGGTCCCCCAATGCCCAATCTTGCTACAGACTTATGATTAACCATCAAGCAGTATACAACCTAAACTTTTCCTTCCACTAAGCCATTAAAACCATAGATCTCTCGCGTCCCTGCGATCGCAACCAAGCCAACTACCTTTTCGTCGCCTGGCTCGAATCTCACTGCTGTTCCCGCAGGAATATCGAGGCGCATACCTTTAGTTTTTTCCCGATCAAACTGGAGTGCCGTGTTGACTTCAAAAAAATGAAAATGAGAACCAATTTGGATCGGGCGATCTCCTGTATTAGCCACCTCAATTTCCAAAGTTTCGCGACCTTGGTTTAATTCAATTGTCCCCGATTGGGTGATTATTTCCCCTGGAATCATGATTTGGATTACTAAAAACTAAAGACTAAAAACTAAAGACTAATTACTGAATCGGCTTGTGTACCGTCACTAACTTTGTGCCATCGGGAAAAGTTGCTTCTACCTGCACTTCATCAATCATTTCGGCAATACCGTCCATCACCTCCTCTCTACTGAGAATAGTTGTACCATAGCTCATCAATTCCGCTACCGAACGACCTTCTCTAGCGCCTTCGAGAATGGCGGCAGAAATATAGCCTACCGCTTCTGGGTAGTTGAGCTTTAAACCTTTATCTTTGCGTCTTTCGGCAAGTAGTCCAACGGTAAAAATAGTTAACTTATCTTGTTCTTGTGGAGATAGCTGCATTTGAGTTTGGGCAACAACAGGGAATTAATTGAGTATTCTACTATTACCGACTGCACAGCATTGCAAATCCTAAGCTTTCGATCGCAAATAAAGAGCGATCGCTCGAAGATACTTAACTTCATGTTTGCCGCCAAATAAGAAACAAATCATAAATATTGTGTTGGGGACTACAAAAGTTCCAAGATGATAGAGAGTAGTGCTTTGAGTTCTTTGGGCAAGTTGCGAATTGTCTGATTGAGGTCGATAGAATAAACAAAAGACGATAATCTAACGACTAGAATTAATCGCCATGACTTTGCTAACTACTGCTCCAACTAAACTTTAAAGCGATCGTTAACCAGAATTATGAACGATGCCACTTTTTTCAATTCAGGATTTGATTTACCTTATGCTCATCCCAACCAGGATAAGGAGTTACTAGAACAGTTTGGTTTTGTTCCTGGCTTGAAAGAGTTTTTAGTCATTCGACAAATACATGCCTTAGAACACGCGACGGTTTGGATGTTGAGCGATACTGTTAACTCCAGAAGGACAAAGTTATCTACCAGCTACCTCAGTGCTGACAACGAAACGATTGGCGGACTGTCTACTGAAAAGGGATTTTATCTCTATGGCGAAATTAATCCCCTCAAGCTCAGAAATGCCGTTAGGCAGGCTCTAATTCGTTTACAGCAGGGAGAGTGGAACTTGGCGCTTCATCCTCGCTGCGGCACAAATTCATCAGTGGCGGCAATGCTTACCGCTGGAATGACAGCTACAGCTCATTTTACTTTACCGCGATCGCCTTTTCATCAGATTGTCGGCATGGGGCTAGCAGCAATGACGGCTAACTATCTTGCTCCTGATATCGGTATTTATGTTCAAAAGTATATTACTACAGCCATTCCTTTTAATTTGAAGCTGCAAAAAATTACTAAAATCACCGATAAGTCAGGAAATTCAGGCTATTTTGTCAGATTGAAGTGGATTAACTAGCTTTTGAAGTACCCAGCTAAATTCCTGCATGTCCTAAGGCAATACCCGTAAACAGCATCCCGAACACCAAAAACGGTTGGGCGCTAGCCTGGTATTTAACATCATTTTCTAAAGGGTTGCGGAGGAAATACATATCCTGGAAGACAAT
This sequence comes from Cyanobacteria bacterium J06648_1, assembly GCA_039817275.1. GTDB lineage: Bacteria > Cyanobacteriota > Cyanobacteriia > Cyanobacteriales > Xenococcaceae > Waterburya. The sequence continues at coordinate 9,518 of JBCBWB010000078.1, forward strand.
TTGGGGAATAACTAGCAGAAAGACAATGGTGGCGTAAAGATTCTCGTGGACAGAGACTAGGTAGCCAGCAATACCAATTTGGAAAACGTCAATCATAATGACGCAAATCCAAGCCGCAGTGGTCACCCCAAACATCACGGGTAAAGATTTTAAGCCCAATTCGCGATCGCCCTCCACACTTTTGAAGTCGTTAACAATGGCAATACCCAGTCCTGCAAAGCTGTAGATCAGAGTTAGGATCACAATTGTCCAGTTAAGATCGCCGAATAAAGCATGACCCGTCCACCAGGGCAGAGCAATATAGCTCGAACCTAGTGCATAAGTACCCAGCCAGCCATTTTGCTTGAGCTTCAATGGCGGCGCAGAATAGATATAGGCAATAAACGAACCCCCCAAGGCAATGCAGAGAATAGTGGGGAAATCGTGACCCACTGCAAGATCCAAACCGTAGGCTAAAGCTATCCCTGCCAATAGCAAAACAAAAATCTGCACCTTTACTTGAGGCAGGGAAATTGCTCCTGAAGGAATTGGGCGATATGGCTCATTAATCGCGTCAATTTCGCGATCGTACAGCTCATTGACGGTTTGGGTATAGCCAGTCATCAGAGGACCTGAAAGCAGCATACAGGCGGCAGAGAGGAAGAAATTATCCACCGTCCAAGTATAGTTCCCCGAAGAAGCCGCTCCACAAATAACGCCCCAGATAAGAGGTATCCAGGTAATTGGCTTCATTAACTGGAGGCGAATTTTCCAAATTGAAGTTTCTCCTGCCGCAGCACCCTTCATGCCGAGCAGCTGCCGCGTTTTAGAATTACCCGAATTATCTGGTTTTTCTGGATTAGTTGTCGAGTCAGACATAATGATCTTAAATTATTTCTTACCTATTACTTCTTACTTCCTATCTATTACCTACCCAACAGTTACCTCTAGGTAGCCATTGGTAAATTTGGCGCCTGTCACCGAGCTACCACGCCAGGCTGGAGGAAGGGTGATATTGCGTCGCTGATCTCCCGCTTCAATAGTAATTTCAGGGCCATACTGGGTAAGTTTGACATCCTTTTTATCAAAACCAGGCAGGAACACCTTGATCTTACGCTCCGCCATTACAAATTCTGTGGCTTTTGGTGCAGCAACACCAACCATAGTAGGCAGTTTATCAATCAAAGGTTGCCAGTCGTTGCCATCGTAATCGGGTAGGGATGTTACGGACAAGGGAGAAAATTCAGCTGTGTCAGTTTCTCCGCGGTTTAGCAATACGCCACCCACGCCCAAGCCCACCTGCTGGGCGCTACCCCAAAGATATTTCGCCGTGGCGATCGCTGCTGGGTCAGGAGTCGTAACTAAGTAAGCCATGACGTTACCCTGACTCAGAGCAGCTGTCCCGTCTTCGAGCATCTGAGTTGCTGGATTATCAGTATTGTTGGTAATGTCATTAGCCGACCAAGAGGTATTAAAAATGGCGCTACTGACGGGTTGGACAAAAGGAGAAAGGGTCTTAACGATATCTGATTCGGTAAAGATGCCACGGAAGCGACGGAAATACCAGCTCAGTATTTCTGGCAGACCAAACATTCTCAGGGTATCGATGCCCCCTGTACCGTCATAAACAATTACGTCGTATTTATTACTTTGATAATGTTCTCGAATGGCATTCAGAGCCAAGGCTCGATCCATACCTGGTAAGATACCTAGCTCTTGACCATATACCTGTTTGAGAATTGGCGATCGCAAATATTGGGCTTCGATTTGTTTAACCTGTTCCCAGCTATTTTCTAGCAAGACGGCAGAATTTAACTGCATCACGGCGAAATTCGCCCCAATCTCTTGCGGTTCAGTTGTCGGAGTTGCGCCTAACGCTAAACCAAAAGCAGGGCTGGAGTCTTGCCCCAGCAACAGCACTTTTTTGCCTTCTGTAGCTAGTTTTTTAGCAGTTGCGATCGCGCTAATTGTGCGACCCGTACCGCCTTTACCCAAAAAGGTGACGATCGAGGACATATTTAAAATTTAGTCTCTTATAGATTTAGTTTATTATGACTAGTTTACGGGTTTGATTTCATCCTCAAAAAACCAGGTTGCAGAGCGATCGTCAAATTGAACCACCACACCAATGCCGCTACCGTCAGTCATTTTATAGTCTTTGACTGTACCAACTTTCCCTAGAGTTTCGGCGACATCTCTGTTTACACGATCTTTGATGCGGAAGACTTTTACTTTTTGCCCGATTTCCATTACTTTGAATTTATCCTGAATTATTTAATGAGCCAACTCACAGTTTAAAGCAAAATCAGCCCCGATTATCAATCAACTATCAACCACAGCAGGTAAAATAGACGGGATAAATCAGCCTCCAAGATGATTTTGGCTAGTAAGCTAGATTGGCGACCGCTAATTAGTGATTCTGATTTTTTAGTTCTGGCTAATGATCGCTTTTAAGGATGAATTGAGCCATCAGGTAAAGTCGCTCCCGTAAGTTTGACGGCGGTGATTTTGACCATAATCTTGTTGTTAAAGCCAACTTTTGCCCCGCTGAGATTTGCCCCACTGAGATCTGAACCACTAAGATCGGCACCGATCAGATTGACTTCTCTAAGATCAGCGTTTCTCAAGTTAGCCTGAAGCAGATTAGCTCCCTTTAAGTTAGCACCCTGTAAATTAGCTTCTTCAAGAATGATTTTGTGGAGGAAAGTGTCACTTAGATCGCAATAAGATAAATTTGCTTGGGATAAATCTCGACCTGAAAAGTCTTTTTCTTTGAAGTTAGACCGACTCAGATCTGCCCCTCTAAGGTCTTTAGAAAAGGGTCGGCGGTGTGCTTTTTCCGCAGGGCGGCTGGCACTGCTGCTAGTCTGGCGAAAATCTTGATAACCATCTTGTTTGGAGCTTTGCTGAGGGTTACGAGGTGCAGCATAATAGTCTCGATAGTTCCAATGGCGCGCCTGTTGATAACTTTTGGTCTGGTCGCTATAGGGACGAGAATAAGCCTGCTGGCGGTTTTGCCTATCGCTGTAGGGTGGACGATAGGTAGAATAGCGATCGCTATATGGACGCTGATTGCCCTGACGATTATCTGCACGATGTGTCTGACGACTGTTAGCGGAGCTAGTAGCAGAGTACGCCTGAGATTTAGATTTGGATTTACTTTTGCTCGTAGCCGACTTGTATTTGCGGTGATACGAACGCAAGGAATCTCGCGCCTCATTGATTTGCTGAATCTTCGCTACCGACTTTTTTACCAGTCGCTCATTATCTTGAGGAACGCGATCAGGATGCCATATAAACACCAAATCCTTGTATGCCTGATTAACTTCATCCAGGGATGCACCTGGTTCTAATCCCAAGACTTTATAGTGTTGTTCTAGGTTTTGAATCACTATGGCAATCCTTCCTCAACTGTTTCCTATGTTTAACTCAAACTTTCTGACAGTGGTGGTGTCCAAATTTACTAATCAATACTAATTAAGTTTAATTTTAGAATAGCTGCTTGTTAAATCAAGAAGTCTAATAACTCTTCATTATTATATGTATTAATATATTTTATGTGAGCTTGTAATTCGATTTGTAAACTTATTTGCTGCCTGAACCAATTATAGTGAGCAGCTTGCATTGATTAAAAGTCGCCTTCCGCTACTTGAAGCGATCGGGAATCCGACCATTGCTATACTTGGGGCTTTTGGCAATGTCGAGCTAGAGGATACAGGTTTTAGCTGAATTTTTAGACTAACTACAGCAAACTAGAGGCGGCATCAAACGACAAATAATCTGTCTTAAAACCATCGCCGTCCAGTCAATATCGGCTGCGGTGGTATCCCTACCCAAAGTTAAACGGATGCCTCTTTTGGCGGCATCAGCATCGTAACCCATCGCCGACAAGATCGGACTGGGATTTAATTTGCCGCTGTGACAGGCTGAACCTGCACTAATACCAATACCAGCCTGGTTTAGCTGCCTAACGATAGTTTTTCCCGTTACCTGCTCGACTCGCTGGGCAAAGCGATCGCTTAATATAAAGCTAACGTGGTGGGGTAGGCGATAGATCCGATCGCCCGTAGTTTCGAGGCAGGGATAGTCTGCCATCAGATCGAAAAGGCGATCGCGTAAACCAATCAAACGAAAAGCCTCTGTCTGCATTTCTGCGGCTGCTAATTCTGCGGCTATACCCAAGGAGGCGATCGCTGGAAGAGCCTGTGTACCAGAGCGAATTTTCCCTTCCTGTCCGCCACCTCCCAATAAAGGCACCAGTTCAACACCTTCACGAATATACAAGGCTCCCGCTCCCTGAATACCGTATAGTTTGTGGGCAGAGAGAGATAGTAGATCGATGCCCAATCTTTCGACATCAATCGGTAAACGTCCTGCTACCTGAACTGCATCAGTATGAAACAATGCACCGTGGTTTTTGACAATCGCGGCAAGCTGATCAATCGGTTGCAATGTCCCAACTTCACTTTGACCATAAATGATGGAAACCAAAACTGTATTTGGCTGGAGAGATGTCTGTAAATCTAAAGGATTGACTCTGCCATAACGATTTACGGGTAGTTTGGTTACTTCCCAGCCCCATTTTTCTAGTAGCTGGGCTGGTTCATTAATTGCGGAATGCTCGACGCTAGAAATAATAATGTGCTGAGGTGTGGGATACTGCCTTGCTACTCCCATAACCGCCAGGTTATTGGCTTCTGTGCCCCCAGAAGTAAAAACAACCGATTCAGGGTTGAGAGCGTTTAAGAGTTCTGCCACCTGTATTCTGGCAGTTTCTAGAACTGTTGCCGATCGCTGTCCCCAGTCGTGGAGGCTGGAAGGATTGCCCCACTGATGTTGGAATACCGCTTGGGCTGCGGCGATCGCTTCGGGACGAGGTTTGGTCGTCGCACTATTGTCTAGATAAATTTGCATACAGTTATAGTTGATCAACTCTCAATCTAGCTCATCGAGGGTCTCATTTAATTATATTGGCTGACAATCTTATTTTCTCTTGCTGAGGACATTTTAGACTATTCACTCGGATATATTTATGATCACCTCAAGGCATTTTTCAGACACTTTCTAGTAGCATGTCTGCTAGATATACAAATTTCTGTTAAAAGAATCAAGTTAATTGCTACAAAATAGTCGGTTCATGTCGCAGAATAGATAGAGCAATCAATGGAGTCAGGAAAATGCTCTCATACGCCTTAGCGATCGCCGTAGCTATCAGTAGCCTAGTACTATTTTCAACCGCTTTTTTGATGCCCAAGATTCATCGCCAAGATGACTTCCTCTGGAGTGGAGTAGGATTGTTTTATGCTTTGATCCTCTGGTACTGCGCTAGAAATATCGCAGGAGCAGTACTTTTAGGACAGGCGGCGGCAACTGCTTTGCTAATTTCCTCTAGCTGGCAGGTGATTAAGCTGAGGCGGATTGTTGCAGATCCAACTAGAGCAAGCACTGAAAAAAGTTTCTCTGTTGCCAATACGGTGAGAGGTTTGTGGAAGCGTAAACAGCCTAAAGTAGAAGCTTCCGCCGCGCCAGAAGTTAAAGCACCAATGCCCACGGTTACGGAAGAAATTGCTATTCCTAAGACTCCTGCCGAAATTCCCCATGAGACCCCCACGAAGACTCCCACGAAGACTGCCGATGCTTCTAGCAGCAGTAGTAATCTCAAACAGCCGAATAAAGAAGAGCCTGCTAAAGATCAAATCAAAGCTGAGGTTAAAACTGACGTTGAGGTTCAACCCGTAGCCCAGCCTGCTGAAACAGCCGATATCTCACCAATTCAGTTCGTTGATCGTCAGGCTTTCTCAGAAGGAGCGACTCCTGCCGCGACACCATTGCCAAATAAGCTGCCAGAATCTGTCGAGCCAGCCACCAAGCCTGCCCCTGTTGATTCTTCCTCAGCCAAAACTAACCAGCCATCAGCCACGGGAGATATTACTCCGCCCGCTCTTACTATCTCAGGAGCAGCCGCAACAAAAGCTGATGATGGTAAGGAAAAAACAACGATATCTTCGGAGGAAGCGGTACCCTCGAATGTATCTGACTCCCCAGCAGAAAATCAAGAAAAAGTAGTAAGCAATACAGAAAAATCGACGGCTACAGAGGCTCTAGAAAATCCTGATCTAGAAACAGCAAAACCAGCATCTCCGCTAGACTCTTTAGAAACGGTCGAAGTTGCTGAGGTGCTAGAAGCAGAACCTGATAATGGCTCTAATCTACGAAAATCAGACCGAGCCAACATTATTGAGGTAACCACAACAGATATTAATCCCGATCAGGAGCCAAAAAAATAGATCGGAATCAAAATAATGACTCCAATCTGCAAACAGCTTTTAATTAACAGCAATTTAGCTCAATTGCATCTAAGGACGAGTTAGTTTTGCCGAACTCATAGTTACCCAGTAGGTAATATCGTCATTCGTAATTTTATCTTTTGCTCTTCCTTCATTTTCTTGAAAGGTTTTGTTGATGTAATCGATCTGAGATGGAAACAAGTTTTGTAAAAAGAAATCAAGCGTACTGGGTTTTAATAATCCCTGTTTAATAGCAGTATCACCAAAACGAAGAGAGGTTGCATGCTGTTCTCGAAGTATTGTTTGAATATCTGATTCGCTTAACAATCCTGCTTTATTGAGGTAGAAGCCGATTGGGCGATCAATTCTACGGTTAATGAGCTTAAACCAGTCTTGAACAAAAAAGTCGGCAGTATCTTGCTTAATCCAGCCTCTGAGTGCCAATATTTCCCCCAGGCGCATATCTTCGTAATAAGTTTGATCTCTGAGAGCAACCTCTAATTGAGGAGGAGTGATCAGATCGGCTTCTTGTAAAATTGTGCCGATGGGTTTAAAAGTAATAAATTTAGACATCAGATATTTAAAATGGCAGTAAATTTAAAGGAAGCTATTATTAGTTCTAAATCAACTGATGATTAAGACAATCGAATTGAGTCTCTACTGCGTCCCAAGAAATAAAATTATTGAAACCCATTTAGCTGACGATTGAAATCATGAGTCTAATTTGTTAAATATGCAGCATGATGCTGTATATGATCCTTTATAAAGCTGCTGATGGTAAAGTAGCTGTGATCGTATCCCTGCTGCCAGCGTAAATTTAGTTTTTGCCCCGCTTCTTGACATGCTTGCTCAAACTTTTCGGGTAGCAGTTGTTTCTGTTGATAGAATTGGTCTGCTGTTCCCTGATCAATCAAGATGGTTGAATTTAACTGCACCCATCTTACTAGCTCACTAGCATCGTATTCAGCCCATTTTTGCTTGTCGCTACCCAAGTAAGCAGTAAATAGCTTTTCTCCCCAAGGACAATGGCTCGGTGCGGCAATAGGTGCAAAAGCAGATACAGATAGATATTGTAGAGGATTTTTCAAAGCGCAGATTAATGCCCCGTGTCCTCCCATAGAATGTCCCATGATGCTTTGTTTTGCTCGATTGACGGGGAAATTGGCGTGAATTAGCTGTGGTAATTCTTGAGTTACGTAGCTGTACATCCGATAATATTTTTGCCAAGGATTCTCTGTCGCATCAACATAAAAGCCTGCACCACTACCAAGATCCCAAGCTTCATCCTCGCCAGAAATTCCAGTATTACGAGGGCTAGTATCGGGAGCAACTAACATAATTCCTAGTTCAGCCGCATATCTTTGTGCGCCCGCTTTGGTAATAAAATTTTCGTCGTTGCAGGTTAAACCAGATAGGTAGTAGAGAATCGGCACTGTTTGAGACTTTGCTTGAGGGGGAAGATAAACGGCGAAATTCATTTCGCAATTACAAGCTGTTGATGAGTGGGAGTAATAAGCGACAGTGCCGTCAAAGCAGCGGTATTCAGACTTGAGCTTAGGAGGATTCATGATTAGGTAGTAGGTAGGTAATAGGAATTTAGGAAGAAAAACGAAGTTTATCGGGGCAAACTAAAATAAACCTAGAAATTTATTAACCTAAAACTACTGGGCGTTATTTGTTGGACTTTATCGTCATTGATACGGAAGGACGTAGAGAGTTGAGAGAGATTGCTATTCTCGATAGTGATGGCAATTTGATCTATGAAGCTTTTAATCGGGACTATGCTGAGTATATTCAATATTGGGGTTACAAGCCGCTCAAAGTAATTTTAACTGACTTTAAGGCGATCGCCGCAGATAAAATGCTGGTGTTTCATAATGCCGAACACGATTTGGCTGTGTTGCGTAAAAGTATGAGTCAGGTCGGTCTATCTTTTCCTCGTCAACAGAAGATCTACTGCACTCTAAAGGAAGCAAAAAAATCGCTAGTTTCTAGTAGCTATTCGTTAGAGTATCTGTCTAAAAAGCTAAATTTAAAAGTAGAGCAGCAATATTTCAATCACGAACAGGCGCATGTAGCTCGCTATGATGCTCAGTTTACCCACCAACTATATCTAGTCCTCCAGCATATGAATTCAGCTTCTCCAAAAGTCAATCCCTTTGGCAGCAGTCGCGTCGATAATCCTTTCCAGACTCATCCCGATAACGCCAGTATTTATCAGACTCAATACAATACCCTAGAGTCGGTGATTAATGATATCAAATACGATCCCAATCATCAGAGCAAAGGTGCGGTGATTATTGGTAAACCAGGTACAGGGAAAACGCACTTAATCATGCGTTTGGCGCAAAAAAGGCTCAAGCTCAATCGCCTGCTGTTTGTTCCCTGCCCTAATGATGCCAATACAATTAAGTATCATACTTACAGCAGTATTTTAGAATCTCTCAATAAGCCGATTCCTGGAACGGGATTTAATCAGCTAGAGTATTTTCTGGCGAATACTTTTGTCGGCATTATTAAATCTACGAATAGTGATACTCAGAAGATCCAGGACATTTTAAATAAAATTGAAGATCATCCCCTCAAACTATATGAAATACTTGGTGGAGAAGGTACGCAAACTCGCAGAAACAACTGGGACTACGTAGAGAAATTTACTAGTGACTGGTGGTTTAGAAAATATGGTGCAGTAGGCTATGCGCCTGAAATTATCAAGGGGATTGTCAAATTCTGCCGCTATTCCGATCCTGGCTATAAACAGCTAATCAAAAAATGGCTGGCGGCGGATCAATTGGAACCCGAAGAGCTAGACAAAATTGGCTTAACTAGTTGGCAGGATGAAATCAGTAAAGAGGACTTTTCCCTTGATGCGATCGCAGTTTTGGGTAAACTATCTTTACTGCACGAACCGCTGATTATCGTCTTCGATCAGCTAGAAATGCTGGGATTAGAACACAATTTTTCAATTCTGCTCAACTTTGGCGAAGCTGTCAAAGAAATATTTACCAGAGTTCCCTACAGCCTAATTATTTTTAATTTGTTTCCTCATCGCTGGCAACAGCTACAGCAAACTTTTGACGGTTCAATTATTGATCGCATTTCTCAATATCAGGTTCGGCTCAAACCACCAACAGAGGAAGAAATTGAGGCTATCTTACAGCTAAAAGCTCAGGCTGTAGATATAGATTTGGCTGATTTATTTACAGATAAAGAATTAAAACAAGTTATAGGTAGCAAAAATTCTATTCGACGAGTATTAAATGACGCAGCGGAATATTTTCGCTATAAATATCAAGGTATTCCTCTGGCTCCTACTCCTCCAAAAACAGCGCCAGATGAAAATCAATCAGCAGTTATTACTCGATTAAATAGACTGGAATCTCAACAACAGCGATTAGAACAACTATTAACCAACATTGCCCAAGCTTTTAAAGGGTTTGTTGATGATGTGCCAGAAACTCAATCGGTTAATACTCAAAATAATCACTCTACCCCTACGCAGTTAGATCCAGATTTATTCAACCCCCCACCAAGTTTCAAAGCGACTTTAGAACAAAAAGTACAGAACTATCTAGCAACCCAGGAAGAAATACTAGGGCAAAACTATCACGAGTCGGAAATATTGCTAGATGAAAAAGATGTCGGTAAACTACAGGATATTCTCGTCGCTTTCCAACGCATCTGCGAGCTAGAAACAGATGTACTGCCGAGCAAAAAAGTTTTCCCCCCGCACCGAATTATTACCAACAAAAATATCTGTATTGCTTTTCTTAGTAGTTGCAAAGGCAATAAATTTACTTCTCGGATTCAAAATTTTAATGAGGCTGTCGCCACCAAAGAGCAAATCAAGTTTATTCTTTGGCGTGACGTTAGAAGCGATGAAATTAAAACCAAAACTGTCGGTGGCAGAGAAATAAGCAAACTTAACAACACCAATAATGGGGAGTTCAAGGTTTTTAACCGCAACAATCGCATCACCTTTGAACTGCTCTATAAATTTATTAGCGACATCCACAATCAGGATCTAGATCTTGATATCGAAACGGAATTCGAGGCGGCATTAAGCATTGCTGCCAATTACTTTACCGATTATTGGTTGATTAAAGAATTATTCTAGGGGCAAAAGGCTATTTTTGCTGGGAAGTCCTGGTATAAATTCTCAGTAAAAAAGGAAAAGCCAAACAAGAGGGATGCTGTTGGTCACAACATCCCTAATAAAATTATGTCTAGTGGTTTTTAAAGTGGTTCTATCTGCCAGCGATTTTATGGTTTGTGGCTGGCGGTATTTATATTGGTATTTATATTCAGATAATAATCTGCCTGAGAACTACAGGCTGTGATCCCGAACACATCAGTAATATCTAATTTAAAAATATCTAAAAAATATCTAATTTAAAAACTAGGTTAGCAGTGAACTAGCCGCCCAATATATTAATGGTGCCAAAGCGATCGCAGGCAAAAAAGAAGCTACTCTAATCTTGGCTACCTCTAGTAAATTACAGCCAATCGCCATAATCATCAATCCACCAATGCCAGTGATTATTAGTAAGTAAGGGCTGTTTTCAGCTTGAGGGACAGCACTAGCAACTAAGCCAATTAGAAGAGATAAACCACCCTGGTAAATCAGAATAATTAATGCCGAAAAACCGACTCCAATACCGTAAATATTTGCCAAAGCAACAGAGATAATGCCGTCCATCGTTGCCTTGAGAGTTAACAAAGTGTTATCGCCACTTAGCCCATTATTAAAACTACCAATTAGCGTCATTGGTCCCACACAAAATAGTAAACTGCTGGCAACAAACCCTTCGGTAAACAAACCTTGTCCTTTGAACTTTTGCTTGAGCCAATCGCCAAAGAGCGTTAATTTTTCTTCGATGCCCAACAATTCTCCGAGAACGCCACCAAAAGCGATCGCTAGCAGCCCCAAAATAGCCCCATTGACTCCCCCTACTTCTACTTCACCCATACTGTTTGCCATGCTGATTCCGATCCAAAGGGTAAGTAAACCGATGCCTTGAGTAAGAATAGTTTGGATTTTGGTCGAGATTATATCTTTGAGAATTAGACCTAAACTAGTACCTAAAATTACCGTAAAGACATTAATCCAAGTACCGCTAGTCTTATCCCAAAAGCTCAGGTCTATCATTAGTTGTTGACATTAATTACTGAAGATTGTTTACTAAATTCTCGGAGTAAAATTGAGAGCTAATTCTTAAAGTAAATATTAAATAGCAAATCTAAAAATCATGAAGCGAATCAGAAAGCCATAAATCATCACTTCACGGTTCTTGACAAGCATCTCATCATCTTTGTTCAAACGACGGTAGCGATCTGACCAACCGAATATACGTGGGAAAATTCAGGGTTTTGGGTAGCCCGTAAGCCTAGATTATCGCCGCAGTTCCTTCGGAAAAGATCTTTGAGCGGATTGTTAGCACTTTCGAGGTTTTTTTTGGTCTAAGACTTGAAAATGCGCCACATGACAAACAGCGTCACACCCAGATAAGCACACACCGTTAACCAATCTAATTCATTGCTAGTAATCATTGCGCCCTTTTTTCTAGTATATTTTGCTGCTGCGTAAAAATGAAATATCAGGCAATCTGAAATCCTCTAGAATGATTTTGACATAAGTCTGATCTATATCTTGAGTTTCTAAAAATAATGCGTAAAATTCTTTTGGGATTGTTCTGGTTGATTCTATTGCTATATGCGATCGCAACTCCTCAGCAATTTCCGACAACACAGCAGTCAGACTTTGATCTGATTATTAAAATGTCAACGTTACAGTTGTCGGGAGTTAATCCTTTACTAACAGCAATTTTTTACACTATGGGAATTTTTCCTATTATTTATGCTGCTTTAATTTTATTTGACGACCCTGAAAAGCAAGTTTCGCCCTATCCTTTTCTAGTTATTTCTTTGGGGCTGGGTGCTTTTGCTCTCTTACCTTACTTTGCTCTGCGACAGCCCGATACAGCTTGGCATGGGCAAAAAAACACATTACAAGCGGTTTTTGATTCGCGTATCCTGGCGATCGCCTGCTCTGCCGCCGTAGTTGGACTTTTGGTCTGGGGTTCGACGACAGGAAATTGGTCTGACTTCTGGATGCAGTGGCAATCTAGTAAATTTATTCACATTATGAGTATCGACTTCAGCATACTCAGTTTCCTCTTTATGACTATCTTAAACGACGATATGCAGCGTCGTGGTGTTGATTCAGCAATATTAAAGGCTCTATCTTATCTGCCTTTAGTGGGAGTATTAATTTACTGGTGTTTTCGTCCGCAGCTACCAGTGTCAGTTGACAGTACTGCCAGAGCATAACATCAACAGTAATCAGTAAACTCGCGCGTTCCCTTGCGCCTTACGGGCGAACGGTGCTTCGCACCAGCGTCCCGAAGGGACACAGCCTGCGAATGCAGGCAGGCGCGACGCAGAGCGCCGCTTTGGGCGAATGCCCTGTCCTCGATAAAGGCTGTGGGTCGCTCGTCAATCAGTAATCAGATCATTCTGGCTGCGGACTATATTTTCGGTTATTTCTGCTAGCTCACTAAGTTCAATTTCTAATTTGCTCGCCTGCTGTTCGTAGCGCAATTTTTTGGCGATCGCTGCCCGCGCTAAGTCTTCGCGATCTTGAGAGAGGGCTTTTTGTGCCACCTTGTTCCAGGTTTGGACTTCGGCGATCGCCTGTTGGTATTGCGGCTGTACCTGGTTCCAAACTGACTTAATGTCCATCAGAGCTTCATTGGTCAATCTTTTAGTGGCATTTTTACCTTTACCACCCAGTGCCTGCTTGATTGGCTCGTATAGCTGAGAAATATCTAGGGTAGTAATAGCGGGTAAATAATTGCGGATCTGTTTACTATCGCTGATTCCTGTCTTACACCAACAGGCAAAATGTTCGCAGTTGTTGGTCAACAGATTATAGTCTTTTTCTCCCAGTCTACTTTTAGCTCTTGCCACTACCACATCGGGAATGTAACCAAAACCATTGGTATATTCGGCGACGTAAGTGGGATTGCCTTGGCTAAAGGTAGCATAAGAAGTCTGCTCGACTACTTCACTAGGTTTTCGATAGTGGATTACTGTACCATCACCACAGTCTATACCGTAGTGTTTATAAATTCCTTTTAACTGTCTGAAGTTACGGTATACGTAAATGCAGTCACCTTTAGCCATCGGTTATAGAGCTGATTGATTATAGATTATTTTGACTTTTTGCTTTGCTTAGATCTGGACTTATTCGTGCTTTTCAAGCCTAATTCGCGCTGTAAAAGTTTGATTGATTGTTCACTGATGTAGCTATCGGTACTAATCACGTCGGGAATGCGAATCAAATCCTCTCGCATGGCAATAATCTCGGCTTTTACCCGCTCATAACTCGTATAGCCTGCAATCACGGTATGAGCAGCCCGAATTACGGCTCTTAAGCGATCGCGATCGCTCAAGGAAGAAGTTAGCACTAATAAGTCGTCTCCCCGCTGGCTATTAACAATGCTGGAGGCAACGCTCAATGTTCCTTCGCTAAGACTAACAATCCCTAAACAAGCTTGGGAAGGCAACTTCTTAATAATTTCCAATTCCTTGTTAAAGTCGTACATGTCGATCGGAATTACCCGAAAAGAGTTGGGCGGCACTATTGCCAATACTTCTTTAATAAAGTAGCGATTGGTAATCAGCGTACCAAAATTAATTTCGGCTAAAATCTGGGGTAGCTGCTCTAATTCAACTAGTTCGATCTCAATTGCCAAAGTGTCCTGCAATTCCTGCTGGATAATTTCCCCCGCGCCAATATCTCTTTGAGGGACTGTGACGATTACGCGATCGCAACAGCTAATCCGCCAGTCAATTTCTTCTAGAAAAAGTTCTTTGACCCGATCAATGCTACAGCCTAATTCCAAAACTCGATCTACCCCCTCTTTAATCGCTTTAATTGAGGCGACTACAGGAGAATCAGACTCCTGGGGGACGTTTTCTCGCTCGTGTAGCTTGACGTAGATTCCCGAACCAGCGATTGACTCGACTAACCCGCTTTCTTCTAGCTGCTGATATACCTTACTAATCGTATTACGGTGCAAACCCGTAATCATCGCTAGCTGGCGAGTGCTG
>JBCBWB010000079.1:0-23481 GCA_039817275.1 Cyanobacteria bacterium J06648_1
ATCAGGTTGAATTAGAATCCGCCTGTAAAAGAGCGATCGCCTTGCTGCAAGAATTAGCGGGTGGTACTCCCCAGGTGCAGGCGATGGCGGATAATCGGGTCGATTTCTTTAGTTTGCCCGCGATCGAGTTACGTTTGAGTCGCATTAATCATCTTTTGGGACAGGTAAAAAAAGACGATGGCTTGGGTTACATCGAAGCCAGTGATGTGGAATCGATTCTGGGTGCATTAGGCTGTAGTTTGGAGCCAGTAGCGGGTAAAGATAATACCTGGTCGGTGAAAGTTCCTCCCTACCGCTATCGCGATTTAGAACGGGAAATCGACCTGATCGAAGAGGTGGCTCGTCTCTATGGTTACGATCGCTTTTGTGATACTCTCCCTGCCAAGACTGAACCAGGTAAGTTATCCCCTGAATATGCAATCAAGAATAAGCTTCGTGCCGTTTTGCGCGGCGTTGGTCTAACGGAAGTGGTGCAGTATTCCTTAGTTAAGCCAACGGGAACCGAGGTAACCTTAGATAATCCTCTATTTGCGGAATATTCAGCCTTGCGAGGCGAATTATTCTCTGGTTTATTAGATTCCTTTGTCTATAACCAAGCCCAGGGCAACGGCGCACTGAATGCGTTTGAAATCGAACGAGTATTTTGGCAAGAGGACGAATTAAAAGAAAAAGATTCTCTGGCAGGTATTATGGGAGGGAATATTACCTCCGAGGGTTTGTGGGTCAATGGCGGAAAGGGTACGCCCATGACTTGGTACGATGCCAAAGGAGTACTGGAAAATATCTTTAGTAATTTAGGTATTAGCGTCGAATATCGCCCCGAAAACATTCAGGTCAGGCTTCATCCAGGGCGCACCGCCGCCTTGTGGCTACAGGGCAAACGCTTGGGTGTCTTTGGGCAAATTCATCCCCAATTGGCACAGGAAAAGGATTTATCCGATGCAGTATATTTATTTGAACTAGACTTTAGTTTGCTTTTGACAGTCTTGAGCCGAGGTTCTATTACCACACCTAAGTTTAAGACCTACTCCACCTATCCAGGTTCGGGTCGCGATTTAGCTTTCTTTGCACCGCTAGATTTATCGGTAGATGCCATTACCAAAGCAATGACCAAAGCAGGAGGTAAGCTGCTGCAACAGGTAGAAGTCTTTGATGAATACAAAGGAAAAGGCGTACCCGAAGGACAGCGCAGTCTCGCCTTTAATTTACTCTATCAGGCAGGCGATCGCACTTTGACAGATAAAGATGTTGACCCCGTACACCAAAAGGTGCGAGATACTCTGATCAAGAAGTTTGATGTTACCTTACGTAGTTAATTGTATCTTTTGAGGAAGTGAGGAAGTGAGCATTGGGGAGTGGGGATTGGTAATAGTCAGCTTTGGCTTTTAACCTTTAACCCTTACCTCTTCAGTAGCCTGCACGGATTAATAGCGCGATCCTCTGCTTGTTTAGCTAGATGCGGATTGGCAATACTGATTCTGATAAATTTACCGATAGCTTTCCTTGCTTAGCATGACGATCAAACTCAAAAAGCAAATTAGGCAAAAGTCCATCGAATCAATCAAGCGCTACTTTGAAGAGGAGTTGGGCGAAGAAATTGGCGATCTTAAAGCTTCCCGATTGCTCAATTTTTGTCTCCAGGAAATATGCCCTAGCGTCTACAATCAGGCAATTGCCGATGCTCGTTCCTACATCAGTGAGCGGGTTGAAGATCTTGATGGTACTTGCTATGAGCCTGAATTTGATTATTGGGCAGAGTAACTAAAGTCATACCCATAAAAACAGTTTGCTCCTGTTTTACCCCACGAATCTGGGTATAGCTAAACTATTGTTTGATCGCTAATCTCTGCAAATAAAACGAATTAAAAGCGATCGCCTGTTTGAGGATTAGGCTCAAGATTTTTGTCGTTTCCAAGTCGCCCCTAAATTCCCTAAAAAATATTAAGCTAATCCAAAAGATGTCAAGCTTACTTAGCATTCTGTTACAAACAATGTTAAGTTATATAAAGAAAAAAATAATAATTCTAAAATATGACTACTATATCTGACGAAAACGGCATCATTAACAATTTTGCTAAGGAACCAGCCATGTACTATGCAGAAGAGCCTTCTTCTCAGGATCAGCGCAGCTATCTGATTTGGGGGGCGCTTGCCTTTGTTGTTGTTGTCGGTTCAGTATTCACCGCTGCCGCAGTAAGCTAAGCTGTCTTACCTAGCTACAGCATCATCTGCTTCAGTTCCTCGGATAATTCTGGGGTAAAAACTCAAACTAGCGAATATCAATCGCTGACTTTGGACAAAATCAGCATGTTTCTTACCTCAAAACGCAAGCGACTCAGCTTTTTGGATTAAATGTTTTATTGGCATCCAGATAAATTAAAGACCAATACTGTTAGCGGATCTCAGCTTTTAGCCAGCTATCAATCAGGCAAGCGAAATTTTGCTCGGACACGTTTGAGTAAAGTTTCTCTCACCGACGTTAACCTGTCCGCGATCAAGCTGCATCAAGCCGATCTAGCGGAAATTAACCTCAGCCATGCAATATTGCATCAGGCTGACATGTCTGAGGCAAATCTTTCTAGCGCCATGTTATGGCGTACAGATTTTTATCGTGGGAATCTGGTTCAAGCCAACCTCAAGGGTGCTTTGCTGATCCGAGCAAACCTTTGTCAGGCGAATCTCTCTCGGTCAATGTTGATCGATGCGGAGATGCGTTTAGTCTATTTAGTTGAGGCAGATTTGAGCTATGCAGACTTGAGCTATGCAGACTTGAGCTATGCAGACTTGAGCTATGCAAATTTAACGGGTGCCAACTTAAACAAAGCCATCCTTACTGGAGCAAAGCTGGTTGGGGCAAATTTAACGGGGGTCAACTTAGATCGAACGGTCTTATCAGGAGCCGATCTTAGTCAGGCTGTTTTATCAAGCAATAAAACATCAAGTAATGTACTGCTACACAGTTGAACCGTATTTTCTAAACGTTCTTTTAAATACTTATTTCTCAGCTGAATCGCTCTACGTTTAATCGCACCCATTTATCTACCTAGTTGCTAATTACTACTCGCCAATCACTTTGTAACCAAGTGCTTAGTATTGATTGCGGGTATATCGGTATAATTACGAGGCAAGCCAGTTCCGTCGGTATATGGCTAGTAAACCCTCGCAGCACGGTAAAAAGATGGCTATATTTTTGCGCAGAGAAATTCAGATAACAGGCACTGGGGCAGTTGACCGCATTGATCGTCTCTTTACACCAAAGATACAGAGATCCGTTGGTACAGTTTGCGGTAGTCTAGTTCTGGGTATGATCGCTCATCCCCTGGCAGCGCAGGTTATTCCCGATGAAAGTTTGGGAACTAAAACTAATAATGACAATGGCGTCACAGAGATTACTGGCGGAACTCAGTCAGACGGCAATTTGTTCCATAGTTTTCAAGAATTTTCCGTTGAAACTGAAGCCGCTGCCTATTTTAACAATGGCGCAGACATTACTAATATTGTCGGTCGCGTTACTGGAAATAACATCTCGAATATCGATGGTTTAATTCGAGCCAATGGTGACGCTAACCTAATTTTAATCAACCCCAACGGCATTAGCATCGGCAGCAATGCTCGGCTGGATATTGGTGGCTCATTTCTTGGCAGCACGGCTGAGAGCGTAGTTTTCCAAGATGGTACTGTCTTTAATACCGACTTAGACACTCAACCATTATTAACTGTCACAGCTCCTGTTGGTTTACAGCTTGGGCAAAATGCGGGCGCAATTGAGCTGTCGGGACAAGGTTCGACCGAAGGACTGGAGATTGCAGCGGGAAACACCTTTGCTCTAGTAGGTAACGGCATTACATTTGATCAGGGGAGTGTAAGTGCCGAGTCAGGTAGGATCGAGCTTGGTAGCGTAGAGTCAGGAACAGTTAGTATCAGTGAGATTGCGGCAGGTTGGCAGCTAGGATACGAGGGAGTGACCCAGTTTAGTTCGCTCCAGTTACTCAGAGAATCAGCTTTGTTCAATCCGAACGTTACTGCTAACCTGACTGGGGGAATTCAGTTACAGGGAAGTGACATTACGCTAGAGCGATCGCAAATTACGGCTCAAACGACAACAGATGCCCCAGGAGGGGACATTATTATCAATGCGGTTGAGTCAATAGTTTTGTCGGGAGAAGCAGAGATAGGAGAAAACGCCTCCCAAATTTCCAACAATGTGGTGGCAAATGGGACTGGGGATGGTGGTTCGATTGAGATTGCCACCCGAAGGTTAGATATCCAGCCACGCTCATTTATCGATAATAGTATTTTTGGTTCAGGAACCGCTGGTGATATTAAAATTACGGCTCAGGAAATCAATATCAACGGCGCGGGATTTTTAGAATTCCAGCAGAGATATCGGCTCGATGTTCTCGAAGGCAATTTACAGCCAGGTAGTCGAATTACAGGAATTTTCGCGGGTACTGGTACTAGCGGTACAGCAGGAAATATTCAGATTGAGGCAGGGAGTTTGAATCTAATCGACGGAGCAATTATTTTTACCCCCGTATTTACCTCTGGCAATGGTGGTAGCATTAACGTCACTGCGGCTGAGATTAATTTAGATGCCTCGGCAATTCAGAATGGAGGTGGCACAGACAGCACAGCAGAAGCCTCTTTGGGTAATATTAACCTGGATAGCGATCGCCTAATCGTTACCAACGGAGCAACGGTAATTAACGCCACCTTTGGCGATGTTACTGGAGGAGATATTAATGTAATATCTGACACAATCGAGTTAAAGAACAGTTCCCCAGAAAGCATCTTGGGGACAGGATTATTTACCAATACCACTCTCGGAAACGGCGCAGGAGGCAATCTAAGTGCGATCGCCAATACCATCACGATCGAGGATGCCATAATTGCCAGTAATTCGGGGGCATTATTACCCGACGGCACAATTATCCCCGTTGGTGGTGCTGGGGGAAATATCAATGTTCAAGCTAGTGAAAGTATTGATGCCTCAGGCATCGTTTTTCGTCCCGACAACCCCGAACTGTCAGTTGGCAGTGGAATTGGTTCATCGACCTACAGCGCTGCTGATGGAGGCAACTCTACTATTGAAACGGGTCGGTTGACTGTGCGGGAGGGAGCAAACTTCGCTTCCGCTACCTTTGGCGCTGGGGATGGAGGTCAACTGACTATTAACGCGACTGATTCTGTTGAGCTAATTGGCTTCACTACCGAAAGGGGCATGAATCGAGGAGGATTATTTGCATCTTCTGGACAAAGAGTTCCCCTAGATTTGGAAATAACTGGCGCTTCGGGCGACATCAGCGTTATTACTCCTAGCTTAACAGTTAGAGAGAAAGCTGTGATTGACGTACAGAGTACTGGTGCTAGCGACGCTGGCAGTATTGAGCTATTGACGGATACGCTTATTCTGGCTAATGAGGGTACATTATCTGCCACCACCGAGAATGGGGCAGGAGGCAACGTTACAATTGAAACTAATACGTTGCAGTTAAATCAAGGGCTAATTAATGCTTCCGTATTGGGCAGTGGAACTGGGGGCGATATTGAAATTACGGCGGCTGATTCAGTCGAGGTTATTGGACTGGGTTTTGACGTATTACAGGCAACCCTGTTCGATCCTCAGCTACTCAGCCCAGAATTTTTGGCTAGTCTCACTGTCGATCAAATCAATCAGGGAATTTTGGCGGCGACGACGGGCAGTGGTGATGCTGGCACAATTAGCATTGAAACAGCAGAGATTGAGTTCAGAGAAGGAGGATTAATTGCTGCTGCTACTGGGGGGTCGGGAACAGCGGGTACTATTTTACTCAACGGTACTGAATCGGTGGTGGTAGATGGCTCATTTATTTCCAACAATACTTTGTTGGATGGGCAGGGGGGAGATATTTTTATCGATACCCAGCAATTAGAAATTTTACAGGGAGGGCAAATTACCGCCTCTACTTTGGGTATGGGAAACGGTGGCAACGTTAGTATTAATGCGACAGAATCAATAACTGTAGCTGGAAATGGTGGTGAGGGAATATTATTGAGCAACATTGCGGTGGGCGCACAGCCTTTACCTGACACCACAGGCGATGGGGGAGATCTGACGATTAATACTGGCGAATTAATTGTTGATGGTGGAGCTATTTCTATTGGTTCAGTCGGTAGCGGTGATGCGGGGAATCTTCAGGTAAACGCCGAGTCCATCATGCTTGACAATCAAGGAATAATCTCGGCAGACACCCAATCAGGTGGCGGTGGCAACATCAGCTTAAGTGCCGACAGTATTATCTGGCGGGGAGAGAGCTTTACGACCGCGACGGCAATTGGTTCGGGAGATGGCGGCAATATTGAAATTGACGCAGATGTTCTTGTGGCTTTAGAAAATAGTCAAATCATCGCTAATGCTTTTTTGGGCATGGGTGGTAATATCGAGATCGAGACGGAAGGACTGTTTATCTGTGATACCTGTCAGGTTACGGCTAGCTCAACTTTAGGAGTTGACGGAGTAGTTGAGATCGAAACTTTAGAACCGAATACTTTAAATACATTAGAGGTGAAACCACAGCTCACTCAGTCACAGGAGGAAGTAGCTGTTGCCTGCCCTGCTGAAGCTACTGCCACTGCTAGCAAGCTGATCATTACTGGTCGGGGAGGACTGCCCGACCAGCCCCAAGAGCAATTAAATGCTCGATCGCTAGTAGAGTTTGATGCTCCTGTTGGTAATCTCGAAAAACCCGCCCACAAAACTAGCCTGCCTGCTCCTGCCCGTGGCTGGTATCGTAATGCTGGGGGCAAGGTCGTCCTGACAGCAAAGTCGATGACTACATCTCCTCGTAATTCAGCAATTAAGGTTGCAAATTGTCATAATTAAATAGCTCTAAGTTCAAGAGAACTAGTTTTAATTTATTTCTCGGTACTGTTTGTCTTTAACGGCAAAATACTTTTCTACGGTTTCTTTGGCGACCATGGCTATTTTTAACTCTTCCCCACCATCTTTTTCTAAGCGAGCGCGTACTTGCTTTCTTAAGTTAGAAACTATCTTGCCGTTGGTTTTTCTGGTCTGCTGCCAATCTAAAATCGGTTCGGAATAATTGCTGGTAGATATGTATGCTCTTGATAGCAAATCTTTCATGCTGTAGTTTTTTAATTCTGGCAACCAGTAGCGAACGAACTGTAGCTGAGGGTCTTTCTGCTGCAAGTTTTTGGTCGGATTATAAATTCTGAAGGTTTTAGACATGGGATTGGTAACACCAGCTTGTGCTTGCCATTGCCAGTGATTGATGGCGATATTGCCATCTACTAGACGACTCATAAAATATCTTGCTCCATGATGCCAGGAAACACCGCAGTTGATGCATAAGAAAGTGACGCACATCGCCCTCATCCTAAAGTTCATCCAGCCCATAGTATTAAGCTGACGCATCGAAGCATCTACCATTGGATAACCAGTAAGACCTTTACACCAAGCCTCAAACAGTTCTAGTTTCTCTCCTTCGAGTTCTTCTGTTGAATACCACTCATCAAATTCTGAGTAGCGGTTGGTAAACGCCAATTCGGGATGAAAATAGTGTCTTTGGCTAAACTTATCGTGCCAGCGTAGACGGTCTAAAAAGGCTTTTAGAGAGTAATTGTCTTTAGAATTGGGCGGCAATGCTTCAGCTATTGCCATAATTGCCTGATAGATTGTACGAGTTGAGATCGTACCGAATGTCAGATGGGCAGAAAAATGAGAAGTCGCCCCCGACATTGCCAGCATTGGACGTGACATTTTCCAGTGGTAGCCGCGATAGCGATGAGAAACAAAAGAGCTTAAAGTTCCTCTGGCATTATCTTCTCCTCCAAGATAGCGATAAGACTCTGCCTCTAGAAAATGTTGATACTTTTGTCTGAGTTGGGCAATCGTTAGCTGCGGTAAATCTAGATTAAGTCGAACAGTATTAATAGATTGTGGTGTGGGGTGTAGGGATCTCTTCTGAAAGTCGTGATAGTCGAGCCAGAGAGTACTGTAGTTTTCTGTTTTTTGTAAAAAATTATTTAGTCCCAGATAAATCTCTAGACCTTGCTGTTGATAAAAGTCTAATATTTGACGATCGCGATCGATACCGTAATTTACCTGGACATCGAGGTTGAAGTATAGTTTAGGCTGTTTGCCCTTTTGTAGCAGCGATCGCGTTAATTGCTGAATCACATTGACTGAATTTCCTTCAAACAGATATAGCTGGCTTCCCAGTTTTCTAAGGTTACTGTCTAAATTTTCTAGCGACTCGAATAAGAATTTAACTCTAGAGGATGCGATTTCTGGTTGTTGATAGAACCAAGGGTCAATAATGAAACAAGGTAAAGCTTCCTGATGATGGTCGAGTTTACCGATGATTTCGTTATCATTCAGGCGTAAGTCACGACGAAACCAAACTATCTGCACTTTTAAAGTTTTCTATTTAAGAACAAATATACTAAGACATCGTAACACGCACTTCGATTCTTGAGCGACTCATCTAGGAGTCAACTCTCTCCAGCTTCAGTCGGGCAGTGCGATCGCTCGAAAACCAAAAATCCAGTCATGTTACTACCAAAAAAAAATAGAAAGCCTGTTATTGTAACTTTCTAGTTCTAATCGCTGATAACAGAAAACTAATTTACCTGCTCCTGCCCGTGGCTGGTATCGTAATGCTAGGGGCAAGGTAGTCCTGACAGCAAACTCGATGACTACATCTCCTCGTAATTCAGCAATTAATGGTGCAAATTGCCGTAATTGAATAGCTCTAAGTTCAGGAGAACTAGTTTTAATTTGTATTACCAGCAGTAACATGAGTATTTTCAATCAAATCTTAAACGCGATCAACGATCCTCAAAAAGAGGCAAGCAACAACCAGCTTGGTTCAATTTTAGACACGGTGCAGCAACTGAGCGGCAGCTATCAGGCAAACCCTAGCGCGGTTGAGTCAGCAATGTCGATTGTGGGCAACTATACCAAGTCCGCATTGCGACAGCAGCGTACTCAGGGTGGTGAAGCCCAGATAAATCAAATGTTGAGCCAGTTTGGCGGGACTCAGGCTAGCCCGCAGGTTCTCTCGGCTTTGTTTGGCAATTCTCAGCTACAGAGCATGATCGCGCAGATTGCTAGTCGTACAGGATTAAATGCGCGGACAATTCAGTCGATGTTGCCGATTCTGGTGCCGTTGGTTTTGAATTTATTACGAACAGGTAATAACAAAAATAACGTTCGGGGTGGTAGTAATCCCGTGCTAAACAGCTTTCTTGATGCTGATGGCGATGGCGATGTTGATATTAGCGACATGATGAGTATGGCTTCTCGTCACTTAGGTAGGTAATTTCAGTTAACAGTCAACAAAAGCATATTAATTTTGACCTGACAATTTAGTAATCAGTCCACAGCGCGTTAGCGCAGATCGTCGCCGCAAGCGACGACTGGAAGGCAGAAGCCTTCGTGGGCAAAGGACTTGTGCTAAAGCATACCGCTTCGCATATCCGCATGTAGCTACGCAAATAATCAGTAATTAGTCATCAGCATGGAAAAGCGATCGCTAGGAACATCGGCAGTAAAAATCACTCCAATTTTATTGGGAACCTGGCAGGCAGGGAAAAGAATGTGGTCGGGGATTGATGATAGTGAGAGTATCGATGCTATACGAGGAGGGGTAGAGGCAGGAATTACCACGATTGATACGGCAGAGGTATACGGAGAGGGTCATTCCGAACAGGTTGTGGCTCAGGCGGTAGGCGATCGCCGCGATCGCTTGGAATATGCTTCTAAGGTATTTGCTAATCATCTTCAGTACGACAAGGTGATTACTGCCTGTGAAAGATCTCTGAGCAATCTGCAAACAGACTATCTAGACCTATATCAGATTCATTGGCCTGCTGGCTCTTTTGGTAACGAACCTGTTCCTATAGAGGAAACAATGCGGGCTTTAACCAAGCTCAAAGAAGATGGCAAAATAAGAGCGATTGGCGTGTCTAACTTTAATCGCCAGCAGCTAGCTGAAGCCTCTACTTACGGTAGAATTGATAGCCTACAGCCACCCTATTCCCTGTTTTGGCGCAAGATCGAACAAGATGCGATTCCCTACTGTATCGAACATAATATTTCTGTTCTAGCTTATTCTTCTATGGCTCAAGGGCTGCTAACAGGCAAGTTCCGTCCTGGTCATCAGTTTGATCCAGACGATCATCGTAGTGCTAACGTACTGTTTCAAGGAGCTAACTTTGAGCGAGCAACCAAAGCCTTAGAACAGCTTAAGCCGATTGCCGATCGCTATAGTTGTACTCTTGCCCAACTTGCTCTTGCCTGGCTGATCGCCCAACCCCAAGCCCATGCGATCGCAGGAGTCAGAACGGTAGAACAAGCCAAGAGTAATGCTGATGCAGCTAGCGTTTCTCTTTCCGCCGAAGATCTTCAGGCAATTGACCGTATCGGCAGACAGGTAACAGATCATCTAGACGATAATCCCGTGATGTGGGATTGGTGATTATCTAATCTAGTCTTATGCTTACCCGATCAGGCATGAGGAATCTATTTCTAATGTCGTTAGCACAATGGCTTATTCGAAATAACTTTAAATAACTTTTCTTATTATGGTTCAAACTCGGTTTCGCTAACGTCTACTGTTCGGCGATTAAGATTGCTACTTCATCTTGCAAGCTTTGCACCCGTGCTTCTAGGTTTTCAAGATTAGATTCAAAACCTTTGATCGCGTCGTGAAATTGTTCGACTGAGAGATCAACAGTATCCAAAAATATAAGCTGTTCTACTATTTCACGTAGAGAAGGCTTAGCTGCCTTTTTTTTGTTCATGAGCTGGCGGCGCAAGTAACTTTCTTGGTTACTTAATATAATAATCTTCTGAGAAGCCAATTGTCAGGGGTGACAAAAGGTTATTTAAATATTTGGGCAAATACTCTGAGAAAAAATATTATCCTACGCGAAATAGCTTATGTCATTACATAGCAAAAAGAATTATCTGGTTTCAGGAATAAAAGCGATCGCCAACCCTGAATTTAGTTCTTTTCTATTGTCTCTTTAACCAAAATAGTAGAAACACGATCGCTGGTTATCTCTACCACCAGATCCGCAGTTGCTAATAAAGGCTTGATAAATAATTCTGGATGAAGCGCTTGCCAGAAATATTCTACAAAGCGATCGCATTCCGTATCGCTCATTCCTGTTTTACCTGTCGCGATCATTCTCTGTTCGGCTTCTTGGCGCCACTGTTGAGACAGACGATAATCTTCGGGATACAGAACTATCAGACTGTCTAATTTATCCCACAGAGGTAAATAAGCCTGGAGCCGTTTATTATTATCTTTGGCAAACTGTATATCTTCAGCGGTAGCTATTGGCAAAGGAAACTGATCGGGAAATTTGGCTAAAGGCTGTACCCCTACAAACCAGCCTTCGAATAACAGGATATTCGGTTGAGCAATCTTTTTTGGTTCAGTGCGATCGCCTTCTCCATCGAATGCCGACTTATCAAAGCGGGGTAGTAAAATCTGAGTGGAACTATTTTCTTGCAGGCATTGCTCAATTATCTCAAGACCCAAAGCTACATCATGAGTGCCTGGGGGACCTCGCCAGATCAGACGCGGATCTTCTTTCCGTAAAACTTGCCTCTCGGCATAGGTCAAATACAGATCGTCAATTGAAAGAGTCGCTACCGAAAAACCAAGATAATTTAAGACCTGCTGAAGAATCGAACACAAAGTTGACTTACCTGTACCCTGACCACCCAGTATTCCTTGAATTAGAGTGCGATCAAGCTTATTTCTGCTCATAACTATATTCAGAGCAA
Source organism: Cyanobacteria bacterium J06648_1 (assembly GCA_039817275.1). Lineage (GTDB taxonomy): Bacteria > Cyanobacteriota > Cyanobacteriia > Cyanobacteriales > Xenococcaceae > Waterburya. The sequence continues at coordinate 11,801 of JBCBWB010000079.1, forward strand.
TCGGTAGCCATAACCGCTCTAAATTAGCCGATACGGTCAGGCGATCGCTCATTCCTAAATCTTCAGCACAAGGGGTTACTTCCTGTTCCAGCTCGTCAAAAAAGCGAGAATTCTGACCTTCCTCTGAAAGAGATTGTATGCGATCGCGATCTACCATATCCTACTCTCTGACATCCTGAGAAAAAAGCATAATACCCTGTTGACTGTTGACTGTCCACAGCCCTTTGGGCAAGCGCTCTCAAAGAGAGCTTGGAGGCGTAAGCCTCCGTGGATACACCTTCGGATATTGACTGTTAACTGTTGACTGTTAACTGCCTAACTTGAAGGCTTCTAAAAACAGACTATAAATCAAGCCAATTTTAAATAAGTTTAAGACATCAACATAGAGCGATCGCCTTTGGGGTGCGGTTCCTTTTGCTAACCGACGACGATAGACGACCATGCTAGTTACTTCGGTAAAACCAAATAAAATAGCCGCAGCAGGAATATCCCAGACTGCACGCTGTCCAGCCGTAGTGACAATTGCCGAACCCATAAAGAACCCCAACAAAACGCTAATAAGGCTCAAAGAAATGCGTCGCCAAGGATTACTAAATAATAACTCCAGGCGATCGCCCGTAACTGTTACCAAAGAATTAAGACGAGTACGCTGCATTGATTGTTGATTGTTGATTGTTGATTGTTGATTGTCCTAAAGGATACACCTTCGGATATTGACTGTTGACTGTTGACTGTCCACAGCCCTTTGGGCAAGCGCTCTCAAAGAGAGCTTGGAGGCGTAAGCCTCCGTGGATACACCTTCGGATATTGAATGTTGACTAGCGCTCAATCTGACTATGAATCCACAATGAACTGACTATCCCGACAAAGTGACCAGCAATGATATTGATACAGGCTTGGATGATAAAAACATCTAGGGAGTTTACAAATTCCGTATTAGTCTGACTATTGAAAATCTTGCCAGGGTCGAGAGACAAAGTCTTAGAAAGAACAATTCCCGCGATCGTTTCTGCACCCAAAATAGTCGTCAAGGCACCCACCAAGCTAGTAATAATGGCGATTTGCACAATTTTAAGGGTAGTAGATTTCTTGGGGGGGAGAGTATTAGGCTGATTGAACTTGGCTGCCATTTTGCCGTAGCGAAAAGAAATACAGATGCCGACAACCAGACAAATTAAACCGCAGACAGCACAAAATAGACTAAAGCCAACTCCAGGACTACTTCTTTCACTTTCATTGACGATCGCCAACGCTAAGGTAACAGCCGAAACTACGCCTAAAACTACCTGAATCCAAAAACCTGCCAGTCCTGCCCACTTTAACGCGCTTGATACGCGACGCATTCTTGCCGATTTGGTAGAGGCAGAAGTAGATGTTGAGGACGAATTGAGATCCTCTGAATAGGGGGTAATGTCTGATTCTCTGGTCATAATATCAACTGGTTACTTTGCTTAATTTTAATAACGATTAAATTAGAAGATCTGCAATATTTTTAGAATTAAGGCGATCGCCCAACGCTGTCATAAATTTATTTTTGCTAATAAATTGTCCATCACGCTAGGAATACATATCAATCAATAATAGACTATATAAATAAGAGAGTTGGCGAGGTGGTTGCAGATTTGTCCTAGAGACAGATTTGAGGAAAGTCCGGACTCCCGAAAGACCATGCTTGCTGGGTAATTCCCAGTGCGAGCGATCGTGAGGATAGTGCCACAGAAAAATACCGCCTTTTCATTGACCATTGAACATTACACATTGAACAGCAACAACTGGTAAATGATAAATGCTAAATGATAAATGAAAGAGGTAAGGGTGCAAAGGTGCGGTAAGAGCGCACCAGCAGTATCGAGAGGTACTGGCTCGGTAAACCCCAGTAGGGAGCAAGGTCGAAGGAATTATGGTTGGTCTTTTACCAATTCCGACTAAGGTGAACTGCATGAGGTGGCTGGTAACAGTCATCCTAGATAGATAACCGCCCTCGAATCTTAGGTAACTAAGGTTCAATGAACAGAATCCGGCTTACGTTCCAACTCTCTTTCTCTTCATTCTCATCCAGACGAGCGTTAAATGTTTGCAGACCCCAGGAGACAAAAGCAGCTACAGAAGCTAGTTCAGAAGTTAGGTTTATTGGCAGATGAGCCGATTGATTGGTCTTTGCTCGATTTGGCTTTGACTCATCCCAGTATTTCTCAGACGGACAACTACGAACAGCTTGAGTTTGTCGGCGACTCAGTGATACGACTAGTTACGGCAGAGCTGCTTTTAGAAGATTATCCCCAGGAGACGGTGGGGGAGTTTGCCGCAATTCGTTCGATCTTGGTCAGCGATCGCGTTTTGGCTCAGTTAGCCGAAAGTTACGGTATCGAACCCTATCTTCTGATTGGCACCAACGCAACAGGAAATCCTACAGGCAGACAATCTTGGCTAGCGGATGCTTTTGAAGCAGTACTAGGTGCGCTATATCTAAGTACTCACAATATGGAATTAATTCGCCCCTGGTTGGACTCAGCTTTGCAAGCAAAAGCAGTGGAGGTAATCAACGATCCTGCTCGTTTCAACTACAAAGACGCTTTGCAAGAATGGACTCAGGGTAAATACAAAACCCTGCCCGAATACAGAGTAGCGGAAAATAAACAGCTCGATTCATTACCCAAACTCGCCAGCAACAAAGCAGCCTGGCACGACTGTCGCTTTATTGGTGAAGTCTGGTTTCAGGGAAAGCTATTAGGTAAAGGCTATGGGCGCTCAAAAAAAGCCTCTGAGCAAGCAGCAGCCAAAGAAGCACTCTCGCAGATTGAGAGCGACTAGAAATAGCTCTAGTCAACAACGAGCATTGCTTCGCATGACACGGCGCGAATGCGCCTCATTAATAACTAATAACTGACACAGTAGTACTATAGGGGAGTAGAAAGAGGTAAAATAGAAAACTTTAACAGCTTGCTAACAATTAGATTGTCTAGAGCAACCCAGGGTAATAATGAAAAATGATGAACTAAATTTAATTGAAGCTGAACCAAATAGTCTTGATCGGGTTGATGGCGCTAACGCTGCGGGTGATATTCCACCTCCAGACCCCGAAAGAATGTTAGAGCTGTTGAGATCTGAGGTTGCGACGGACAGAATGCTAGCCGCCAGAGCGTTTTGTGAGTTAGAAGATCGTCGAGCCATTCCTATTTTGATCGAGCTGTTAGATGATGTTTGTCCTTTGATCAGGGTCAGTACTACCTATGCCTTGGGGCGCAATACGGACAGCACTGCTGTCGAGCCGTTAATTCAATTACTTGAGAGCGATCTCAATGGCTATGTCCGCAAGGGAATTGTTTGGGCATTGGGTAACAGTAAAGATCGGCGCGCTCTCCAGCCGCTAATTCATGCCCTCAAAACTGATATTTCTGCCGTCAGATTATGGGCAGCGAGCGGTTTAGCTCAAATTGCGCCTCTCGAATACGAAGACATCATCGCCGCTATTCCGCCTCTAATTCAGGGATTACGTAGAGACAATACTGCGGCAGTCAGAAGCAACTGTGCCTGGGGTATTGGACAGTTATGTCGCGAACTACCTTCCAACGTTGTCTATGCTACGGCGATCGACGCTCTGATTGAATCCTTAGTAGAAGATGATGATTATGGTGTCAAAGATGACGCGCGAAGTGCTATCCTCAAAGTCGGCGATCCTCGTGGCTTACAGATGATCGAAGAACTAGAATTTGAAGGATTAATTTAAAACACATAAATATTACATGACCAAACCATTAATTATTGGCGTTAGTGGCGCTTCGGGGCTAATCTATGCTGTGCGAGCTCTGAAATATCTGCTAGCTGCTGATTATACGGTTGAATTAGTAGCTTCGCGAGCAACCTACATGGTTTGGCAAGCTGAAGAAGATATTCGTATGCCGAGCGAACCTGACCAGCAGGAGCTATTTTGGCGGGAGAAGGCGGAAGTTAAAACGGGGGGAACTCTAAATTGCCATCGCTGGGGAGATGTAGGAGACAACATTGCCAGTGGTTCTTTTCGGACATTGGGCATGGTGGTTATTCCCTGTAGCATGAGTACGGTAGCGAAAATTGCTGCGGGTCTAAGCTCAGATTTATTAGAAAGGGCTGCCGACGTGCAGATTAAAGAGGGAAAGCCTTTAGTAGTAGTCCCCAGAGAAACACCCTTTAGTTTGATCCACCTCCGCAATCTAACCGCTTTGGCGGAAACTGGAGTAAAAATAGTTCCTGCTATCCCAGCCTGGTATCATCATCCGAAAACAATTGAGGACTTGGTCGATTTTGTGGTGGCTCGAACTTTAGACACTCTCGATATTGACTGTATTCCGATAGAACGTTGGAAAAGCAGTTCGTAGCTCATCTTGGATCTAGCAATCAAGCTGACTCAAAATTATGTGTTTTCGTTTTGTTAATCGAACATAGATTTTAAATGCGATCGCCATTGTCTTGAAAATTGTCTTGAAAATTGTCTTGAAAAAATATTGCTTACATGGTTATTGCGAGCCTCATAGTTCGACACCATGTGTTCTAACACTATGTTTAACTCGCAATTCTAACCTACAGCTCTAGTTGCTAATTGGAGTGGCTTTGGTCACTGAACCGTTGTTAATCCCAAGAGTAAAGCTTAGAGGAGTATCGGGATAATTTTTGACTACCTGTCGATAAACCTGAAAGTTAGTAGGAAGATTAAGGCGTTCACCGTCTTTATTAAATTTGACTCGGTATTCCACCTGTGGCAAAAGATCGGGGTCGCTAATTTGTTCTGCGGGGCTTTTCTTGCCTGCTTCGCGATCGTCTATGGTCGGTTTGGGCGGTACTTTAGGCCACCAGATGCCATTATCATCCTGCAACACTGCTCCTTCTGGTTTTTTGCCGTTGACGTTAGTCAGGCTGGCAGATTCAAACTCTACATAGCGTCCTCTTTTATCTTCCATGGGATCGTTACTATAGTTAACCCGCCAAGTGTAGGTTGCTTTTGCCGTCGCTTCATATTGTCCCGCACCCGATTGGCTGGTTCCGCAACTATTGATGGCGATCGCCATACCCAGACTGGCTGTAGCCAGACAAATTTGGCTAAACTTGCGTCGGGAAATTAATTTAGAATTTAACATCATCGATATTTTTAGCAATTGAACTGTAAGATTTTTTCTGCTTAGTAATTTAGGTCAGTTTTTGAAAAAATCAGGAAATGTGTGAATATATGTAATGAAATGTTTAAATATATACAATAAATACATTCTACTTAAACTACATCTTTTACATCATAAATATTTATCCCATGGTGAGGACTGTCGCGCTAGGACTATCAATTGCAGGAATAATGCCCATTACCTTGGCAAACTCCTCCAGTATGGCTACAAATTCAGTTCAGCCAGAAGTGACAGCTTCCAGATTTACCAATTTATCAGCATCTTGCTCCCCGCCTAGGACTTTAGCCTGTCAGCCAAAAGCAACGACCCGCACATCAGCAATTCACTCAGAACTATGGTTAGGGGAAATCGCTACTTCTCTATTACCTAATTCCTCTTTTCTCAAGTGTGCTCAATCATCCCTATCTCAGTCTAGCTCCGCGACCGATCGGACAAGCAAACAGACTACTCTAGCTCTACCTCTTTTGATCTGGCGCCGTAATTTGGCTCTACCAGCTTTGGGTACAGCAACCCAAAACGATTGCGGCTTTGCTTGGCAGCAACAGTTGAGTCGGCAGTCAATCACTTCGGAGTCAAATCTAGCAACAGCAACTCTGCTACGACGAAAAATTACTCAGGGATATGGCAGCAAACCAGAATTTCCTAAACTATCCCGCACTAGTTTGGTTGTTGCTTTTCCCACAGAAAACAGTACGTTTAGTCCCAAAAGCCTTAAGCTAACCAACCCAGCTCCAGAAACCAAGCGTATTGCCAGTCCTTTTGGTTGGCGCACCAGACCCTATAGCAACAGTCTTCAGTTTCATCAGGGCATAGATTATGGCGCTCCCTATGGTTCAGATGTCGTGGCAGTAGGCAATGGAATCGTCACGAGGGTTGTCTCTGGCTGCGCCGACTTTGGAAACTTGTTTTGCGGTGGTCAGCTTGGTAATTGGGTCGAAATCGATCACGGTAATGGAGCAATTGGCACCTACGGTCATTTAAAGCGTAGTTCGATTACCGTCAAAGAAGGCATGAGAGTGAGGAAAAATCAGTCTATTGCTCAGGTAGGTAGTTCTGGTTGGTCAACGGGAGCGCATCTAGACTTTCGCCTGAAGGTAAATGGCAAATATGAAAACCCTGCCAAATATGTCATGGCGATCGGGCAATAAGAGAGATAGTCGAGCGAATACTCTTTCTTCAATTACTGAAAGCTGAGATTTGAGAGCAGTAACACTTAAAACATTTCAGATTTCAAGGTGAAGTAAAAACTACTGCCGTGATCGAGTTTGCTTGTGATGCCGATTGTTCCTTGGTGATTTTGGATAATCCATTTGCAAGTAGCCAGACCAATCCCCGCTCCTTCATATTCCCCGCCATGGAGTTTTTCTAGCATCTTAAACACGCGATCGCAATTCTCTGGGGCGATGCCAATACCGTTGTCGCAAATCCAGATTGTCCACTCTGTAGGCGTTGATGGGACTGCATATATTTGAATGGTTAAAGGGCGATCGCGATCGCGATATTTGATCGCGTTGCCAATCATATTTTGGAAAAGCTGCACCAACTGGGTTTCAAAACCCCAAACCTGGGGCAAATCGTCTATTTCTAATCTGGCTGATATTTCAGCTAAGGAATCGCTTAGATTTTCCGAGGCGGTGCTGACAACTCGATTGAGATCGATTGCTTCAAGTTGGCTGTGGCTGTTCAGACTGCCATATTCGAGGAGTTTATCGACAAAATGGGTCGCTCGCAAAGCGTTATTTTGCAGTTTTTGCAGAAAATCACGACCGTTTTCATCGAGCAGACGATCATAATCTTCGACAATGAATTCAGCGAGGCTTTTCATGTGCCTAATCGGTGCTTTGAGATCGTGAGCGACCATCCCCGCAAAGCGACTGAGGGTGCGATTTGATTCTTGAAGTTCCTGCATTGCTCGTTCGGCAACTTTTTTTGCCTTAACCAAGGCATCCTCTAGCAAATAGCGTTTGGGAATCCGCAGCAGAATTAGATCGTAAATGTTGCTGTCTTGGTGTTGACGACGGAAATTACCTAGTACGGGAATGCGGTCGTTGTTGGCGTGCAAAATTTTAAAATAACACTCTTCGAGTTCGCCACTCAGCTCTATTTGGGGCAATACCTGAGCCTGAAAAAATATCTGCCCCGCCTTGGGTAGAAGTTGCATAATGTTTGCGCCGATTAGCTCTTGTCTGTTTCTATTCGTCCAAACCAGCAAAGTTGAATTAACCTCAATTATTTGCCCATTGCGATCAAAACAAATATAGCCACAGGGAACAGTATCCAAAACTGGATCGATCTCAACTTTGTCAGACATTACTTTAGGTAGTTGCCGATCGCCTCAATAGTTTCTTCTGGATGACTTAGATGGGGGCAGTGTCCCGTTGCCGACATCCTGACTAAAGTTGACTGGGGTAAGTTTTGCTGTACATACTCGCCTACTTCGAGGGGCGCGATCGCATCATCAGAACATTGCAGCACGAGACAGGGTATGGGTACTTGGCAGAGAATCGAGCGATAGTCTGAATAAAATGTGGCTTGAGCAAAGGTACGAGCCGTCAGCGGATCGTTAGAGCAAAAGCTGGTCTCCAATTCTTGGGTTAGTTCGGGACTTTGTGTACCCATGACTAAGGGAGCTAAAAAGTTTGCCCAACCCATATAGTTTTTATCCATCAGGTCGAACATCTCATCCAGGTCGATACGCTCAAAACCGCCGTAATAATTGGGTGGATCGTTGATGTAGCAGGGAGAAGGCGCAACCATAATTAAATCGCTAAATCTGTCTGGCTGTTCGATCGCGGCGATGGCGCCGATTATAGCACTAACTGAATGTCCCACCAAAATTGCCTTTTCTAGCTCTAATACCTCGGCGACTTCCAAGATATCTCTCGCGTAGCCCTCTAGGGTACTATATCTGTCGGGATTAAAAGCAGAAATATCTGATTTACCGCTACCTACAAGATCTAGAGTGATAACGCGATAGTCGGCTTCAAAGCGGGGAGTTACATAGCGCCACATCGTACAATCGCAGCCAAAGCCATGGACAAACAAGATCGTGCTGGAGTTAGTTTCGCGACCGTGGCGATCGGTAATTTGGACATTATTACGGCTGGTAATTTCTGCCAGATCTAATTGAGTTTTCAAAAGATTGTCTGGTAATCTGTGACTAATTTTTAATCATTAACCCCCCGCAAGCATGGGGACAACTATCTTGAGATATATCTAGTTCAGAATTAGAGTCTGTGACTGACGGCAACCGCAACTCTTATATTCTGGATAATCTACTCTTAACCAGTGATTTAACTTTGATTTACTTCTAAATGGGAGGATCACTAATTAGCTAAAGCTACTAAATAAAATAGCTCGATTCTAATAGGAAATACCATAAAAGTAGGCAGAAGTATCTTATATAGTTGTCGTTTGAAATCAAAGTTTACACTGCACAAAAGCGCCTATTTTGCACAAAAAGCGTTTGGTACTGCCGTGACATTATCTTATTTTTTAGATTGAAATCGAGATTTTTATTTTTAGCCAGGCTCTGAAAAAAGCACCAGATATTTTGATTTTCTATCTCAAATTAACATGAATAATTCTATTGAGTTGACCCCCATCGGTCTGTTTGACACAGGTATTTTTGATGATGGAGGGGCGGAAATCCCTGCCTTTGATGCAGCCTCCCAGCAGTTATTCGTTACCAATGGCGCTAATGGCACGATTGATGTTTTAAATTTAATCGATCCAAGCAATCCTACTTTGGCGTTTGCCATCGATATCGAGCCTTTTGGTGGTGGCATCAATAGTGTAGCGGTCAATGATGGCATCCTAGCTGCCGCAATTGAAAGTGACCCCGCGACTGACTCTGGCTCGGTAGTATTCTTCGATAGTGAGGGTAACTTGCTCAATGAAGTTACGGTAGGGTCATTACCAGACCAGCTAACCTTTACTCCTGACGGTACTAAGGTTTTGGTAGCGAATGAGGGGGAAGCTGATGAAGACGACCCCAGTATCAATCCTCCAGGTTCGGTAAGCATCATCGATCTTACTCATGGAGTAGACAGTGCCAGCGTTACCACCGCCGATTTTACGGCTTTTGATGGTCAAGAAGAGGAGTTACGCAGTCAGGGAGTCAGAATCTTCCCCGATGTCTCGGTTTCAGAGGATGTCGAACCAGAATTTATTACTGTCAGTGGCGACAGCAGCACCGCATTTGTCGCCCTGCAAGAAAATAATACGATCGCCGTAGTTGATATTGACCAGGCGAGAGTTACCGAACTGTTACCTTTGGGGGCGATCGACTTTAGCGAGAGCGTTGCCTTAGATCCTAGTGATGAAGACGGTGGGATTAATATTGCCAATCAGCCTGTATTTGGCTTGTTTCAGCCCGACAGCATTGATAGTTACCATGTCGCTGGTGAAACATTTATCGTCACTGCCAACGAAGGTGACTCCCGTGATGAGGTTGTTGACGTGATTGACATTGAATTAGATCCTGATGCCTTTCCCAATGCTGAAGAATTACAGGCACCAGAAGTCTTAGGCAACCTGGAAGTTTCTAGTATCGATGGCGATCTAGATGGAGATGGAGATTTCGACCAGCTATTTGCCTATGGCAGCAGATCTTTTTCGATTCGCGATCGCCACGGCAATATTGTCTTTGATAGTGGGGATGACTTCGAGCGCATCACGGCGGAGTTAGTGCCAGAAATCTTTAATTCTAACGGTACGGTAGACTCATTTGATACCCGCAGTAATGATAGTGGTCCCGAACCAGAAGGGATTGTGGTAGGTGAGGTAGGAGAAAAAACTTTTGCCTTTATTGGTTTAGAGAGAACTGGCGGCATCATGGTTTATGACGTGACTGTTCCTGCCGAATCCCAGTTTGTGCAGTATATTAACCCGATTGACTCGGAAACTGGCGACGCGGTTAATTTAGCTCCTGAAGGATTAGCCTTTATTGCCGCCGAAGATAGTCCTAACGGGGAACCTCTGTTGGCTGTGGCAAACGAAATTAGCGGTACTACCTCGATTTTTGCCATCAATGAGATCGTCGCCGACGATGAAGAAGAAGAAGATACCGAGGTATTTGCTGGCGAAGATTTACCATTAGAGGAATCTCAAGAGGTAGAGCCAGTGGAAGATACGGCTGCCGAAGGCGAATTTGATGCAGTCTTAGATGGCAATTCACTATCAGTAACAGGCTCATTCAGTGATTTGACCAGCGCTTTATTCCCTGTTGGTGGTGTCGATCCTGTGGGTAATCCTGAAGGCCCGATTCATGTTCATGTGGGAGATGTGGGAGAAAACGGACCAATCATCCGTAACTTTGATGTTACAGACAATGGTGACGGTACGGGCAGCTTTGCAGGAGTATTTGAACTGACGGATCAGGAGGTCGCAACTGCTACAGAAGATGGTTTATACGTAAACCTGCACACAGAAAATAATCAGTCTGGCGAGTTACGAGGTCAAATTGACTTAGAACTATCGGCTGATGCGGCAGGAGAAAGTGAAGATAGTGGTTTAGAAGGAGGCACCAACGAAGACGGCACTTTTACCCTCCAGCTACTCCATGCCTCGGATCAAGAGGCTGGTTTGGATGCTCTGGTTGATGCACCTAACTTTAGCGCCGTACTCGATGCGTTGCGGGATGAAGATTTAGACGGTGATGGGGAGGTTGGATTTGCCAACACCCTGACCCTTTCTTCTGGTGATGCTTACATTCCCAGTCCTTTCTTTGCCGCTAGCGATGAAGCTTTTGGTGATTTTGGTCGCGGAGATATCATTATCCAAAACGAATTAGGCTTCGAGGCGATCGCTTTGGGCAACCATGAATTTGATTTGGGGACTGGCGAAATTGAGGATTTGATTGAGGCAGACGAAGAGGATGATTATCCAGGTACTCTGTTTCCCTATCTCAGCTCTAATCTAGACTTTACTCCCGACGATAATTTAGCGGGTTTTGTGGTCGAAGATGGACAGGAAGCTGGCGATATTCCTAACAGCCTGGCGGGAAATACCATTATCACCGTCAGCGGAGAACAGATTGGGGTGGTTGGTGCTACTACTCCGACTTTAGAAGCGATTTCTTCGCCTGGAGATGTCGCAATTTTCCCCATGGAGTTTGATTCTAATAACCCTGATGATATTGCCGCTTTAGCTGCCGAAATTCAAGCGTCGGTGGATTCTCTGTTGGCAGATAATCCCGAACTCAACAAGGTTGTCTTGCTGGCACACTTCCAGCTCATTTCGATTGAGGAGCAGCTTTCAGAATTACTGACTGATGTTGATATCATTGTTGCGGGTGGTTCTAATACCATTCTTGCTGATGATACCGATATCCTGCGTGCGGGAGATGAAGCGGCAGGCGCATATCCAATTCTCAATACTGCTGCCGATGGTAATCCGATCGCCGTAGTTAATACCGACGGCAACTATCGCTATGTCGGTCGTCTGGTGGTTGACTTTGATGAGAATGGCGTTATTAGAATCAAACTCCATGGGGAAAATTGCGACATCTCCAGGCGAAGAAATCGCTTC